>NZ_CP017704.1:2397500-2557500 GCF_002243645.1 Peribacillus simplex NBRC 15720 = DSM 1321
CCCATACGAATTAAATCGCCATCTACCACAATCGTTTGTAAGTCAGCGCCTTATCCAAATCTTTAACTTTGCTCTTAAAGCTGCCGCGATTACCTACCGATTGATTTGATAGATTGCATTAAACGACTTTATTACACTGCACACCGATGCCTATTCCTCGGCCTTCTTTAATCCACTTGTCAACTTGAGAGGTTCTCGTTCTTTTAGACATAAAAAAACACCCCTTTGGCTAATCATAGCCAAAGGGGTAAAGCTTCGCAACTTTTTTATAAACAGTTAAACTTTATTTCAATTCTACATAACATACATTGCATTCATTCCAAACTTACTCAACCGTTACACTTTTCGCAAGATTACGTGGTTTATCCACGTCACATTCGCGGTGCAAGGCAGCATAGTAAGCAATGAGCTGCAGCGGGATAACAGAGATAAGGGGTGTTAATAGTTCATTCACTTCCGGGATGACGAAACGGTCATCCTCTTCTTCAAGCCCCTTCATGGCAATGATGCAAGGGTTGGCGCCTCGGGCAACCACTTCCTTTACATTACCACGGATGCTTAGGTTGACGCCTGCTTGCGTAGCAAGGGCTACGACAGGTGTACCTTCTTCAATCAAGGCGATCGTTCCATGTTTAAGCTCTCCGCCAGCAAAGCCTTCCGCCTGGATGTATGAGATTTCCTTCAGCTTAAGGGCCCCTTCAAGAACAACATAGTAGTCAAGGGAACGGCCAATGAAGAAGCAGTTTCTCGTAACGGACAAATATTCACGGGCAATGTCTTCCATCTCTTCTTTCGAATCACAAAGGGCTTCCATAGCTGTCGCAACGATTCCAAGCTCTTTTACAAGGTCGAAATCATACTCCATGTTACGGAATTGGCCAGTTACATTCGCTAAGATGGATAAGACTGCCACTTGAGCTGTGTAGGCCTTTGTTGATGCAACGGCAATTTCAGGGCCAGCATGCAGCAAGAGCGTATAATCCGCTTCACGTGACAATGTAGAGCCAGGTACGTTCGTGATGGTCAGGGCTTTATGGCCAAGCGCTTTGATGGACACTAACACGGCACGGCTATCTGCAGTTTCACCACTTTGTGAAATGAAGATGAATAACGGTTTTTTCGATAATAACGGCATATTGTAAGTGAATTCCGATGCCACATGGACCTCAACCGGAATTTCCGTCATTTTTTCGATGAATTGCTTACCAATCAATCCTGCATGATAGCTGGTTCCGCAAGCAATGATATAAATACGGTCAGCCTCACTTACAGCTTCAGTAATACTATAATCGATTGCAAGTTTACCTTCTTCATTTTGGTATGCTTGAATGATTTTACGTATGACAGCTGGCTGCTCGTCGACTTCCTTGAGCATATAGTGAGGATACGTACCTTTTTCAATATCACTTGCATCCAGTTCAGCAGTATATGGAGTACGCATAACTTCTTCGTTGGAAAGGTTCTTGATCGTTACCTTTTCACTTGTCACGATAACCATTTCCTTATCCATCAGTTCAAGGAATTGATCTGTGACTTGCAACATGGCCATTGCATCCGAAGCGACAACGTTAAAGTCTTTTCCGACGCCGATTAGCAGCGGGCTTTTATTTTTTGCGACTAAGATGGTTTCATCATTTTCAGCATCCAATAGGGCGATGGCATATGAACCTTCTAAAAGAGTGAGTGTTTGACGGAACGCCTCTTCCACTTCCATACCTTCGTTCACGAACTTCTCTATGAGTTGAACGATGACTTCCGTATCCGTTTCACTTTTAAAGGCAACATCCTTCAAATATTCACGTTTTAGAATCGCATAGTTTTCAATGACCCCATTATGAACTAAAGTCAATCGACCTGAATTACTTTGGTGGGGATGGGCATTTTCACGGCTTGGCACACCATGGGTGGCCCAGCGCGTATGTCCTATTCCGGTATGTGCCATGGTATCTTCATCCACGGCTCCACGTAAGTCTGCGATTCTTCCCTTTTCCTTAAAGATTGTCACGCCTGCTTCATTTCTCACAGCAATCCCTGAAGAGTCATAACCGCGGTATTCAAGTTTTTCAAGACCTTTTAATAAAATTTCCTTTGCATCGTTAAGTCCAATATATCCAACAATTCCACACATAATTTCTGTTCCTCCAACCGATTCGAGGGAACAGGAATGCACGGGGGCATCCCTGCCCCCTCATCTCTGATATATATTTTTATAAAGGAAATGCCCTAAAGCACTTTTTCCCATTGTGCATTTCCAATCCTTTGTGCAGTAAGTTGCCCTACTGTTTTAAGATTAGAATTACTGCGGCTGTGCACTTCAGCCGGGAGGTATCCGCCGATCATTCGATAAACCTCCTCCTCGTCAACTAAGCCATTTCTCGTCCAGACTTAGTTCAGGCGCTTTTGTGAATCCGTTTCTCCTTGCCTTGCCTACCCTCCTTTTCAACACAACCATTTTCAGAAAATGAGTTGTAAATCAGGATAATCATACCTTAAACAAGGGACATAGGTCAATTCTTTATTACCTTTACCTACAAAAAAGAACTTCTTTATAAAAATATGCATAAAAGGAATTTTCGTTCCCTTTATGCATAGGATTGGTTATTCGTTCATACCCATTTCCGCTCTTACAACTGCGACGATGCGTTCTACATAATTAGTGCATTCCTCAGCTGTCGGTGCTTCAGCCATAACACGGACTAACGGTTCAGTACCGGATGGTCTCACCAAAATACGACCGTTTCCGTTCATTTCCCCTTCGACTGCCTTGATGACTTCCTGTACCTTTTCATTATCGGTTACAGCGTGTTTATCGGTAACTCTGACATTGATCAGCGTTTGAGGATATTTCTTCATCTCGCCAGCGAGCTCCGATAAGGTTTTTTGGGTGTCACTCATGATGTTCACAAGCTGTAAGCCCGTCAATAAGCCATCACCTGTCGTGTTATAGTCCAGGAAGATGATATGTCCTGATTGTTCGCCGCCAAGGTTATAGCCGCCTTTTCTCATCTCCTCGACCACATAGCGATCCCCCACTGCCGTCTGGGCGCTTTGTATACCATGCTCTTCAAGACCTTTATAAAAACCAAGGTTGCTCATGATCGTAGAAACCACTGTTCCCTGTTTCAGACGATTATTTTCTTTCAAGTATTTCGCACAGATATACATGATTTGGTCGCCGTCCACTATATTTCCTTTTTCATCTATCGCAATGACGCGGTCTCCGTCACCATCGAAAGCAAGTCCAACATCCGCACCTTTTTCTTTTAAGAATTCAGCAAGTGCTTCAGGGTGGGTTGAACCTACCTTATCATTAATGTTCAAGCCATTTGGCGATGCCCCCATTGTAGAGATGTCTGCATCAAGATCTGCAAACAAATGCATGGCCAAGGCAGATGTCGCCCCATGAGCACAATCAAGAGCAACATGAATGCCTGTAAAATCTTCATCCACTGATTGTTTCAAGTACTGGAGATACTTTTGCCCTCCTTCGAAATAATCGTTCAAATGACCTAAATCTCCGCCAACCGGACGTGGAAGTTCATCCTTTTCCATATCTAATAGTGTTTCAATTTCAGCTTCTTGATCATCGGATAACTTAAACCCATCCGGTCCAAAGAATTTAATGCCATTATCCGCTACCGGATTATGCGAAGCGGAAATCATGACACCTGCTTCAGCACTTAAGGCCTTTGTTAAATAGGCAACTCCCGGTGTCGAAATGACACCCAGGCGCATCACTTCAGCCCCAATGGATAAAAGACCGGCAACAAGCGCACCTTCCAGCATTTCACCTGAAATACGAGTATCGCGCCCTATCAGCACTTTGGGTTTTTCTGTATTTCTAGTAAGAACGTAGCCACCAAAACGGCCTAGTTTAAATGCCAACTCCGGTGTTAATTCGCTATTCGCTATACCCCTGACTCCGTCTGTTCCAAAATATTTACCCATCTTTATCGCTCCTTCTTCGAATCCTTACTGAATTTAATGATGATGTTAAAGGAAGGTCATGTCTCTTCGTCTTTTTGTGTGATGGTGACCGAAACCGTTTTAGAATCCAGTTCCCATTCCACTCCCTCAGGCACTGTTACCGCCACATCCACATCATGCGTACCTTCATCTAAATTACTCACATCTACTGTAAGGTTAATGTCGTCTTTAGTTATTTTCTTCAAATCATCCGCCTCACCAAGCAAAGTGATACTTGTTACATCGGATTCCAATTCGGCATTTTGGTCATCCTGTATGCCCACAGGCACTATTTGTATATTGTTGAAAGTTTTAGACTCAATGGCAGCCGGTTCATCTTCTTCTGCTTCTTCTTCGACTACTTGTTCTTCTTGTTTTTGTTCAGTTTCCGGTTCTTCCTCTTCTACGACTGGCTCTGAATTCTCTTCATCTTCATCTACATCAACTTTCTCTGTGCGAATCTTGACCTTTGCCTTACCCAAGGACATTTTTTGTACACTTTCCGGTTTATTAAGATCGAGTTCCAGTTCTGTATCACCATCAATTTTCGAGATATTTACAGGAAGATTTATTCCATCTATTTTCTCCAGGCTCGTTTCCGAACCAAATAAGGTGACCTCATTTGGATCTACACTTATACTCGTGATCCTGATGCCATCCTTTGCCTTACCAGTTTGCTTCGGTGCTATCGACACCGTCTTGGAAGGTATGCTCACTTCTAAGGAAACTGCAACAGAAGATGGCTCGATCGTCACATCCAGCTTATTCAAGTCCCTGTCCAGGGCTTTAACGGTTGCCTTGCTGTTCACCGTTTCGTTAAGTCCCTTACTTATTTCAAGGTTTGCCTTTACATAGGAAATTTGTTCAATCGCATCTTTAGCACCCGTTATTTTGACAGTTTTCGGGTTGACTGTTGGCTGACCAGCGGTATATCCCTCTTCAAGTAAAGAGCTATTATACTCGGCTTCAACGGAGAATTCCTTCGTCACCCGTTCCTGAACGTTGACTTCCGCATATTCCGGATCGATCGTCGCCACTAACTTTTCATTCAACTCACTTATTTTAAATGTGACGGTTCTGTCCCCCATTGAGATTGCAGGATCAGAAAGGTCTACATACACTTTAAAGTCCCTTTGATTTTTCGCATTTATCAATAGGCTTTTTGCTCCCTTTAGAGTAACATCAACCGTCTCCGGTACTCCGCTCACCACTAGATTCTCACGGTCATAGTACACTTCAACCGGTACATTTTCAATGGTCTCCGTACTGATTTCAGGGGCTGTCGATAAACCAAGGGATTTTTTATCCGACTCCATCTCAAAGTTAATGGAAATGAACAAAAGTGCTGCCAAGGCAAAAGCTACGATTCTCATAAACCAAGCGCTATTGGTGAATTTATCCATTCTTTTTCCCCCTCCAGTTAAAGATGCTTGAGGAAGTTGATTTGATGTTTTCCACTACCAGTTCACTTGTAAGCATGGCCCTAAATGATTCTTGATTCAAATCCCGGTAAAGTTCCCCGTTTTTAGTGACGGATATCCCTCCCGTTTCTTCTGAAACGACAATCGTAAGACTATCCGTAACTTCACTCATGCCTATGGCTGCCCTATGCCGTGTGCCTAGCTCCTTTGATATGAATGGACTCTCTGATAATGGCAAGTAGCAAGCTGCAGCCGCCACCTGGTTATTTTGTAAAATAACTGCGCCATCATGGAGCGGCGTATTAGGGATGAAGATATTAATGAGCAGTTCTGAAGAAATATAGGATTTTAGGGGTATCCCCGTTTCAACATAATCCCCCAGCTCCGTACCCTTCTCTATCGTAATCAAGGCCCCAATCCGCCTTTTTGCCATATAAGTGGACGCCTTTAGGATTTCTTCGACTAAACGCTCTTGCTGATTCTCTTCTGGAACGGTGCCCCTTGCAAAGAGCTTCCCGCGTCCTAATTGTTCAAGTGCCCTTCTCAGTTCAGGTTGAAAAATGACGAGAATCGCCAATACTCCCCAATTCATGACTTGTGCCATTAACCATCCGAGTGTATTGAAACCAAACAGGTTGCTTAAGCTTTTTACAATGACAATTACAAAAATTCCTTTTAGCAGCTGAATAGCCTTCGTGCCTCGAATAATAGTTAACAATTTATATATCACAAACCATACAAGGAGAATATCAATGAAATTTACTACATAGTCCCAAACAGTCAAATTGGTTAAAGACATGTTGTTTCCTCCAGTCAGTATTACTCCAAATACCAATTACAATCTTTATACGATAACCTTAATAGTATACCATTTTTTAAATGATACATCTAAAAACTAGTGTGAGAAATTTACATAGGAAAAACGTATCATGAAAAATGGTTCCCTTCCCTAAAAAAAATAAAGCTGAGCGAAGTCACCGTAAATGAAAAACGATGCCCCCTCCCAGCTTCCATTCCTTATTCCTTTTTCTCCTCTTTAGCAGGAACCAACGAGGTTGCAGTGTCCTTTACTTTATACCACATCCACTCAAAGGCTTGGTCAATAACATGGATGCTCCCAGTCACATTCCCTGCCTTAGACATATATTTATGCCCATTTATGACTGTCACATCTCCCTCTACTTCACCATCTATTTGAATGTTACCATTTTGAACTACCACATTTCCCTTGATTGTCTCACCCTCAGGAACAATCACCGTTTCACCTTCGACCACTAAGTTAGGCTGCTTTGATACTGAAAAATGTTCGTCCTGATTATAAGTGGAAAAAACAGATCCTGTCATCAATATGATGAACATCGCTGCCGCTGTCATGAAGGGATGGCTTTTGAACCAACGTTTGGCACCTGTTGTTTTCGTTTCCTTTGGCAATTGAGCCATAACCTTTGCTGTAAAGTCATCCGGGGCCTTTATATGGGAAGTACTTTGTACAAGAGCGACCGCCTTTTTCATTTCATGAAAGTAATCCCGGCATTCAGCACAGTTATGCAAGTGCTCCCGTAAAACTTCTTTATGCTCCGGTTTGATGTCCTCATCTAAATAATCATGCATATATTCAATGATTTCCTCATGGCAGTTCATTTTTCTCACCTTCTTTTTATAAATGGCGTAGTTGTTTACGCAAGGCTTCCCGACCGCGATGTATCCTCGTCTTAACCGTACCGACCGGCAAATCGAGTATCTCACTGATTTCCTTTAAAGATAACTCTTCAATATACTTCAATACGATTACCGATCGGTATTTCTCGGGCAATTTCATTATTTCCACTTGAATGGTTTCCTGTAGTTCTAAAGATTCAACCTCTTCCTCAGGTTTCGCCATATCCGATGCAATTTGGGAATACATATTCAATCCCTCTGTTCCTGCCACCTCTGCATCTAAATAGTAATCCGGTTTTTTCTTCCGAAGCCGGTCAATACAAAGATTGGTCGCAATCCGATATAACCATGTAGAAAATTTCATTTGTATATTAAAACTTCGAATATTCACGTAGGCCCTTACAAAGGCCTCTTGTGCCAAATCTTCTGCTTCTTGCCTGTTTCCGAGCATCCTAAAACATATTTGGAATACTTTGTCCTTGTAAATTTCGACAATTTCCCCAAATGCATTATGGTCTCCCTTTAATACTTGATTAATTCTCTCTTTAATGAGTGCATCCATTTTCCGGTATTACCCCCGCTCATGCGGCTATACGATTACTACGAATCGTAAGCTAAAAGGTTTCAAAAATTTAATACATTAATTTTAACAAAGTTTTACATTTTATGTTTAAGAAAAAAAAAACAGGGCTATATAGTAAGAAATTGTAAAATTCAAGGGAGTGATTCTCTATATGACTGCAGAACAAATTTTAGACCATATTGAACAATACAGACAAAAAATGATGTTTTTGGCTTCCCGTTCTTCGATGGTGGATAATGAAGTTGTTGAAGTTAGCAGCAAACTGGATTCTTTAATCATCCAATACATCCATTTAACTAAAAATGGAGATCTTACAGACAGTCGTGCTCTTAAGTGAATATGGAAATACGATTGCAACCATCTATCTATAGATATGTTCCTTTTACATACACCCTGGAAAATAAACCTACGTCTTATAGCATATAAAAAACAGTAACCCATTACAAGCCGGTTACTGTTTCTTTTATTTATTAGTTATAATAACTTTTCTCCAAATAGCGAACCCATTAGGGCCACGGCAACGATCGCCGTTTTATTTCGCTCATCTAAAATGGGATTCACTTCAACGAATTCAGCGGATGTAATCAAGTTGGATTCCGCAAGCATTTCCATGGCCAAATGACTTTCCCGATAACTTATACCACCAATCACCGGTGTCCCCACTCCGGGTGCATCTGCTGGATCAACTCCATCCAAATCCAATGAAAGGTGGACTCCATCCGTTCTTTCCCTTAAATAATCAATACATTCTTCCATGACCCGCGTCATTCCCAAACGGTCGATCTCATGCATCGTGAATACTTTAATCCCTTTCTCACGGATAAGTTCTTTTTCTCCTTCGTCCAATGACCTTGCTCCAATTATTACGATGTTTTCCGGTTTCACTTTTGGAGCAAAACCATGGATATTGATTAGGTCCGGATGTCCAACCCCAATACTGACAGCTAGGGGCATTCCGTGTATATTCCCTGATGGTGAAGTATCTTCCGTATTTAAATCCCCATGTGCGTCGTACCAAATCACACCTAAACTTTCATAGTGCTTTGCGACTCCTGCCAGTGTACCTATAGCTATTGAATGGTCACCTCCCAATACAAGCGGAAAGGAACCTCCTTCTATTATTTCATCAACTCTTGTAGCTAACTGGGTGTTCCCTTCTGCAACAAGCTGTAAGTTTTTTAGATTTGTCCCAGGCTCATCTGCATTTTCAGGACGCCCTACAATTATATCTCCTAAATCCTCTACTTCTATATTCAACTTTTCAAGACGCTCGACAATCTCTGCGCAGCGAATGGCACTAGGTCCCATATCCACCCCTCGCCTTGCTTGACCGAGGTCCATAGGCAATCCGATGACGGAAATTTTCTGAATAGACATACAATTCCCCCTTTCCACCATTTTATATCGTATATGCCGAGTGGTTCAACTCGACATTTTCATGTATAAAGATGCACGTTTGCTTATCACATATGTTTTTTTTGAAAAAAAAATTTTATGGGGATTAGTTTACCCAACTATTTCTTAAACAAAAAAAGTCTTAAACCAGTTTTGGTTTAAGACGTAAGTTTTGGTGTATGTAGTTGATGGTGGAGCCTAGCGGGATCGAACCGCTGACCTCCTGCGTGCAAGGCAGGCGCTCTCCCAGCTGAGCTAAGGCCCCTAAGGGATTTAAAATATATTAAGCGGAAGACGGGATTCGAACCCGCGACCCCAACCTTGGCAAGGTTGTATTCTACCACTGAACTACTTCCGCAAATGGCTGGGCTAGAAGGGATCGAACCTTCGCATGACGGAATCAAAATCCGTTGCCTTACCGCTTGGCTATAGCCCAATATATGAAATGAAAAGATTAATGGTCAACAAAATAAAAAGGTGGTAATCATATATTTCCCCAATACAGAGAATATATAACTGATCCACAGGATTTTATTAAAATGGTGGAGGGGGGCAGATTCGAACTGCCGAACCCGAAGGAGCGGATTTACAGTCCGCCGCGTTTAGCCACTTCGCTACCCCTCCGCAATATATGGTTGTAAATGGTGCCGGCAAGAGGACTTGAACCCCCAACCTACTGATTACAAGTCAGTTGCTCTACCAGTTGAGCTACACCGGCAAGTAAAGAATAAAATGGTGGAGGATGACGGGATCGAACCGCCGACCCTCTGCTTGTAAGGCAGATGCTCTCCCAGCTGAGCTAATCCTCCATTTAAATGAATTAAGAAATGGTGACCCGTACGGGATTCGAACCCGTGTTACCGCCGTGAAAGGGCGGTGTCTTAACCGCTTGACCAACGGGCCGAACTGTTTTGTGTTCATAGATAGATTGGGAAGCTCCCAAGCGGATTCGAACCGCTGACCTCTTCCTTACCATGGAAGTGCTCTACCTACTGAGCTATGGAAGCATATGGCTCCGCAGGTAGGACTCGAACCTACGACCGTTCGGTTAACAGCCGAATGCTCTACCACTGAGCTACTGCGGAATAATATAATGTTTCCTAAAACCCATTTAAAGATTTAAATGAATAGCCTGGCAACGTCCTACTCTCACAGGGGGAAACCCCCAACTACCATCGGCGCTGAAGAACTTAACTTCCGTGTTCGGAATGGGAACGGGTGTGACCTCTTCGCCATCATTGCCAGACTATATTCATTTTTGAAGAATTTTCATTCCTTCAAAACTAGATAATAATAAGAAGGTATTTCATTTTTTTAAAGCGTTGGTTAAGTCCTCGATCTATTAGTATCAGTCAGCTCCACATGTCGCCACGCTTCCACCTCTGACCTATCAACCTGATCATCTTTCAGGGATCTTACTAGCTTGCGCCATGGGAAATCTCATCTTGAGGGGGGCTTCATGCTTAGATGCTTTCAGCACTTATCCCGTCCGCACGTAGCTACCCAGCTATGCCTTTGGCAAGACAACTGGTACACCAGCGGTGCGTCCATCCCGGTCCTCTCGTACTAAGGACAGCTCCTCTCAAATTTCCTGCGCCCGCGACGGATAGGGACCGAACTGTCTCACGACGTTCTGAACCCAGCTCGCGTACCGCTTTAATGGGCGAACAGCCCAACCCTTGGGACCGACTACAGCCCCAGGATGCGATGAGCCGACATCGAGGTGCCAAACCTCCCCGTCGATGTGGACTCTTGGGGGAGATAAGCCTGTTATCCCCGGGGTAGCTTTTATCCGTTGAGCGATGGCCCTTCCATGCGGAACCACCGGATCACTAAGCCCGACTTTCGTCCCTGCTCGACTTGTAGGTCTCGCAGTCAAGCTCCCTTGTGCCTTTACACTCTACGAATGATTTCCAACCATTCTGAGGGAACCTTTGGGCGCCTCCGTTACTCTTTAGGAGGCGACCGCCCCAGTCAAACTGCCCACCTGACACTGTCTCCCACCCCGATAAGGGGCGCGGGTTAGAATTTCAATACAGCCAGGGTAGTATCCCACCAACGCCTCCACCGAAGCTAGCGCTCCGGCTTCTCAGGCTCCTACCTATCCTGTACAAGCTGTACCAAAATTCAATATCAGGCTGCAGTAAAGCTCCACGGGGTCTTTCCGTCCTGTCGCGGGTAACCTGCATCTTCACAGGTACTATAATTTCACCGAGTCTCTCGTTGAGACAGTGCCCAGATCGTTACACCTTTCGTGCGGGTCGGAACTTACCCGACAAGGAATTTCGCTACCTTAGGACCGTTATAGTTACGGCCGCCGTTTACTGGGGCTTCGGTTCAAAGCTTCGCTTGCGCTAACCTCTCCCCTTAACCTTCCAGCACCGGGCAGGTGTCAGCCCCTATACTTCGCCTTGCGGCTTCGCAGAGACCTGTGTTTTTGCTAAACAGTCGCCTGGGCCTATTCACTGCGGCTTTTCTGGGCTATTCACCCTAAAAAGCACCCCTTCTCCCGAAGTTACGGGGTCATTTTGCCGAGTTCCTTAACGAGAGTTCTCTCGCACACCTTAGGATTCTCTCCTCGCCTACCTGTGTCGGTTTGCGGTACGGGCACCTTACATCTCACTAGAGGCTTTTCTTGGCAGCGTGGAATCAGGAACTTCGGTACTATATTTCCCTCGCCATCACAGCTCCGCCTTAATGGAAACGGGATTTGCCTCGTTTCCGGCCTAACTGCTTGGACGCGCATATCCAACAGCGCGCTTACCCTATCCTTCTGCGTCCCCCCATCGTTCAAACGATGTATAGGTGGTACAGGAATATCAACCTGTTGTCCATCGCCTACGCCTTTCGGCCTCGGCTTAGGTCCCGACTAACCCTGAGCGGACGAGCCTTCCTCAGGAAACCTTAGGCATTCGGTGGAAGGGATTCTCACCCTTCTTTCGCTACTCATACCGGCATTCTCACTTCTAAGCGCTCCACCAGTCCTTCCGGTCTGACTTCAACGCCCTTAGAACGCTCTCCTACCATCGACACCATACGGTGTCAATCCACAGCTTCGGTGATACGTTTAGCCCCGGTACATTTTCGGCGCGGAGTCACTCGACCAGTGAGCTATTACGCACTCTTTAAATGGTGGCTGCTTCTGAGCCAACATCCTGGTTGTCTAAGCAACTCCACATCCTTTTCCACTTAACGTATACTTTGGGACCTTAGCTGGTGGTCTGGGCTGTTTCCCTTTCGACTACGGATCTTATCACTCGCAGTCTGACTCCCAAGAATAAGTATTTGGCATTCGGAGTTTGACTGAATTCGGTAACCCGTTGGGGGCCCCTAGTCCAATCAGTGCTCTACCTCCAATACTCTCATCTTGAGGCTAGCCCTAAAGCTATTTCGGAGAGAACCAGCTATCTCCAGGTTCGATTGGAATTTCTCCGCTACCCACACCTCATCCCCGCACTTTTCAACGTGCGTGGGTTCGGGCCTCCATTCAGTGTTACCTGAACTTCACCCTGGACATGGGTAGATCACCTGGTTTCGGGTCTACGACCTCATACTCATTCGCCCTATTCAGACTCGCTTTCGCTGCGGCTCCGTCTTATCAACTTAACCTCGCATGAAATCGTAACTCGCCGGTTCATTCTACAAAAGGCACGCCATTACCCATTAACGGGCTTTGACTACTTGTAGGCACACGGTTTCAGGATCTATTTCACTCCCCTTCCGGGGTGCTTTTCACCTTTCCCTCACGGTACTGGTTCACTATCGGTCACTAGGGAGTATTTAGCCTTGGGAGATGGTCCTCCCTGCTTCCGACGGGATTTCTCGTGTCCCGCCGTACTCAGGATCCACTCAGGAGGGAACGAAGTTTCAACTACAGGGTTTTTACCTTCTTTGACGGACCTTTCCAGATCGCTTCATTTACCCCGTTCCTTTGTAACTCCATGTTGAGTGTCCTACAACCCCAAGAGGCAAGCCTCTTGGTTTGGGCTAATTCCGTTTCGCTCGCCGCTACTCAGGAAATCGCATTTGCTTTCTCTTCCTCCGGGTACTTAGATGTTTCAGTTCCCCGGGTCTGCCTTCAGTACCCTATGTATTCAGGTAAAGATACTGTTCCATTACGAACAGTGGGTTTCCCCATTCGGAAATCTCCGGATCAAAGCTTACTTACAGCTCCCCGAAGCATATCGGTGTTAGTCCCGTCCTTCATCGGCTCCTAGTGCCAAGGCATCCACCGTGCGCCCTTTCTAACTTAACCGTTAAAAAAGATCTTACAGATGCTTTGAAAAAAATTAATTGCCTTCTATCTATTATCTAGTTTTCAAGGAACAAAGCAGAAAGAATCCATCACATCGTGATGCTTGTCTTTCTTATTTGAATGAATTACTCATTCAAAACTGAACAAAACAAAAGCGCTCTCGTAATTATCCTTAGAAAGGAGGTGATCCAGCCGCACCTTCCGATACGGCTACCTTGTTACGACTTCACCCCAATCATCTGTCCCACCTTAGGCGGCTGGCTCCATAAAGGTTACCTCACCGACTTCGGGTGTTACAAACTCTCGTGGTGTGACGGGCGGTGTGTACAAGGCCCGGGAACGTATTCACCGCGGCATGCTGATCCGCGATTACTAGCGATTCCGGCTTCATGTAGGCGAGTTGCAGCCTACAATCCGAACTGAGAATGGCTTTATGGGATTCGCTTACCTTCGCAGGTTTGCAGCCCTTTGTACCATCCATTGTAGCACGTGTGTAGCCCAGGTCATAAGGGGCATGATGATTTGACGTCATCCCCACCTTCCTCCGGTTTGTCACCGGCAGTCACCTTAGAGTGCCCAACTGAATGCTGGCAACTAAGATCAAGGGTTGCGCTCGTTGCGGGACTTAACCCAACATCTCACGACACGAGCTGACGACAACCATGCACCACCTGTCACTCTGTCCCCCGAAGGGGAAAGCCCTATCTCTAGGGTTGTCAGAGGATGTCAAGACCTGGTAAGGTTCTTCGCGTTGCTTCGAATTAAACCACATGCTCCACCGCTTGTGCGGGCCCCCGTCAATTCCTTTGAGTTTCAGCCTTGCGGCCGTACTCCCCAGGCGGAGTGCTTAATGCGTTAGCTGCAGCACTAAAGGGCGGAAACCCTCTAACACTTAGCACTCATCGTTTACGGCGTGGACTACCAGGGTATCTAATCCTGTTTGCTCCCCACGCTTTCGCGCCTCAGTGTCAGTTACAGACCAGAAAGTCGCCTTCGCCACTGGTGTTCCTCCAAATCTCTACGCATTTCACCGCTACACTTGGAATTCCACTTTCCTCTTCTGCACTCAAGTTCCCCAGTTTCCAATGACCCTCCACGGTTGAGCCGTGGGCTTTCACATCAGACTTAAGGAACCACCTGCGCGCGCTTTACGCCCAATAATTCCGGACAACGCTTGCCACCTACGTATTACCGCGGCTGCTGGCACGTAGTTAGCCGTGGCTTTCTGGTTAGGTACCGTCAAGGTACCAGCAGTTACTCTGGTACTTGTTCTTCCCTAACAACAGAACTTTACGACCCGAAGGCCTTCTTCGTTCACGCGGCGTTGCTCCGTCAGACTTTCGTCCATTGCGGAAGATTCCCTACTGCTGCCTCCCGTAGGAGTCTGGGCCGTGTCTCAGTCCCAGTGTGGCCGATCACCCTCTCAGGTCGGCTACGCATCGTCGCCTTGGTGAGCCATTACCTCACCAACTAGCTAATGCGCCGCGGGCCCATCTATAAGTGACAGCGTAAACCGTCTTTCCATCTTCTCTCATGCGAGAAAAGAACGTATCCGGTATTAGCTCCGGTTTCCCGAAGTTATCCCAGTCTTATAGGCAGGTTGCCCACGTGTTACTCACCCGTCCGCCGCTAATCTCAGGGAGCAAGCTCCCATCGATTCGCTCGACTTGCATGTATTAGGCACGCCGCCAGCGTTCGTCCTGAGCCAGGATCAAACTCTCCGAAGAAATGTTTGACTTGCTCATTTGCTTTTTTAATAGTGTGTGCTCACTTAAAATTTAACGTTGGCGCTTTGTTTTGTTCAGTTTTCAAAGAGCAATTTGTTCGCCGTCTCTCTTAGCGACTTTAATATCTTAACATCTTATTACCGCTTCGTCAATAACTTTTTTAAAAAAGTTTTTTTCATTCTTTTTCAAAAGCTTTTATGTTGCAGCAACTTTTATAATATACCAGCGTATAAATCAATAGTCAATAGATTTTTTGAATATAATTCACTTTTTAATATCATGACTGATTCCACTTGGATAAATCCGTTTTTCCCCTCATATACATTAGGCATTCCTCCTCGGTGCTCACCCTTTTAAACAGACTGAAAAGAATGTTATATTTCTCGTTTATTGCCCTTTTGACTAAGTGGTCAATTCTGTCATCCTGTAAATCGAATAATATTTCATCCATCTCTCTTTTTAAAAGGTACTCCAATTCCATCTTTTCTTTGTCATTAATCAATAAACCCAACATGGTTCACACCTCCACCAGACAGCTTTCCCCATTCCCATCAATTTTATGAATTTTCAACTGATTTTTTTGCATAACAATAATCCTCGCGCATAAATTTGAAGACAAGAGTCTTATGGACAAGGGGATGGATTAATGAAATTTTTCATGGTGCTTCGAGCCAAGAACATCAAATATTATTCGTTAATTTTACTTACGGCACTTTTTACCGCTTGGTTCCTTTTTGTACAAAACATTCTTCATGCCCCCGTTTTTTCTACAGAGGATGGGCCGAAAGCGGTTTATAAAGGGGAAAAGAATGTTGCGATCACGTTCAATATTGGCTGGGGTGATGAGAAAGCCGCTCCGATAATAGAGACATTAAAAAAGGAAAAGATTAAATCCGCCACTTTTTTCCTTTCGGGATCTTGGGCTGAACGTCATCCGGATATAGTAGCCGAAATTGTGAAAGAAGGATATGAAATCGGCATCCTTGGTTACGATTATAAGGATTATTCCGAAATGGAAGATCAAGAAATCATCCGGGATATTTCTAAAGCCCAGGAAGCATTTAAAAAGCTTAACGTAAAGAATATAGAACTTTTACGCGCTCCCACCGGTCACTTTGATAAACGCCTCTTAAAGATCAGCGAGAAATTCGGATACACCGTTGTCCATTGGAGCATCGATTCAAAGGATTGGACCAATCCGGGTGTGGAACGGATCGTTCAGAACATCACCAAGGCCCAAAAGGGTGATATCATCTTATTACATGCTTCAGACTCAGCAAAACAAACGAATAAGGCATTGCCAGAGTTAATAAGTGAACTTCGATCAAAAAGTTTAAACTTCGTTAACGTTTCAGAAATGATTTCCAATTCATCAGCAAGCAGTGAGGAAATCCGCTGAATGAAAAAACTGCGTACTAATGTTCTCCATGAACATTTAGTACGCAGTTTTTATGTTTTGACTTCCCTATGTATGGCCCGACTTACATATAGGCTAGCTGCCTTTACCTAATTCACCGGCCTTCATCTTGCCCTTTGCTGGAGTTTGCTTACGCCCTCTTTTACTGGCCAATTCCTTTTGTGACCGTTCAATCAATTTGCTCAGGACCAATAATTGATAAGCATTGCAGACTAGCAACGGAAACAGCATGAAGTAAAGCCAGCTTTCATCATTGGCACTTAGGACAGGTATCCACTCCAAAACCGTGACCACGACCATGAAAAATAAGGCCGGTATAAACGACTGTTTATTCGTTTGTTTCATTTTGAAATAAGCTGTAACAAGCCCTGCGGCCAATACAACCAATGCTAACACGATGTAGGAACTTATCCCCTCGCCTGAACCAAAGCTAAGATATCGCAGGTAAACAAGATCGAATACAACAAAAAGAATGAGTACAAGCTGAACGGCATTCCATAAGGAAGCGCTTTTAAATATCCCTAGACCAAAACGATGTATCGTTAAATAGGCAAAAAAGCCGGCTTGGCTTATGACACTGAAAATTAATCCAACACCGAATAACCAAATAAAAGTTGATAGGATGGCACTGACTTCAAAAGAAGAAAAATAAGGCTTAAACTCACTCCATCGAGCCAAGAACCCTACAACTCCGCCGGTTACGCCACCTATAAGCAATGTTGTTAAAAACAATTTAACTAAATTACGGCTGTTCATTGTTTTCCTCCATACATTTCTATTTCATTTCCTTAATTGTACCAACCAAATTTGGAAAAATCCACTTATTCCACCAAGGAATAATATCGCCGATTGGAACCATATTAACAATATGAAGGATGAAAGGGGCCCTGCGTATGAGAGTGGGAGTTGCTTTGCTTTTCACGTCATTCTTACTCGTTTGTTCCGGTTGTGCACAAAATGGAACAGGCGCAGAAAAAATGGAGTATGAAGAGACAAAGAAAATGGTCGTTGATATCTTGAAGACAGATGATGGAAAAAAAGCCATACAGGATATCATTGCTGATGATAAAACGAAAGCTGAACTTATTATGGATTCCGATGTCATTAAGAAATCCATTGAAGATATGGTCACTTCCGATAAAGGGAAGGAATTTTGGAAAAAGACATTTAATGATCCTGAATTTGCCTCCGCTTATGCTAAAGCATTAGAAGATGAACATAAAAAGGTATTGAAGGACTTAACTGCTGATCCTCAGTATCGTGGAATGCTCATGGAAATAATGAAAGAACCGGATATGGAAAAAGAAATGAATAAATTATTAAAAACCAAGGAAATGCGGGCCGTCTATAAAGAGCTGATCATCGAAACAATGGAGAGTCCTCTCGTTCAAGCGAAAATGCAAGAGAGATTGGATAAAGCAGCCACTAAAGCGGTAGAGAAGGAAAACAAGGAGAAAAAGGAAAAAGAATAAAATGAAGGCTGATTCCAATTGGAATCAGCCTTCATTTTATTGTAGTTTTTCAATGACCTTTTTAGCAATGTCCTCGTAAATCCTGCCAAGTCTATGGTCCGCTGCGTAAATCGATGGAGCAAAGTCCTCTTCATTCCAATCTGGCTGTTGCAGGGGAAGTTGACCTAAAACTTCTGTCCGAAGCTCTTCTGCCAGCTTCGCGCCGCCACCTTTTCCGAATACATATTCTTTTTCACCAGTCGTTTTACTTTCGAAGAATGACATATTCTCTATGACACCAATGACTTCGTGTTCAGTCTTGATGGCCATGGCACCAGCTCTTGCAGCAACGAAGGCTGCAGTCGGATGCGGTGTCGTAACGATGATTTCTTTACATGAAGGGAGCATCGTATGAACGTCCAAAGCAACATCGCCTGTACCCGGCGGTAAGTCAAGGACCAAATAGTCCAAATCTCCCCATTCCACTTCATTAAAGAAACTGTTAAGCATTTTACCCAGCATCGGTCCTCTCCAGATGATCGGCGCGTTATCCTCTACAAAAAAGCCCATGGAGATAACTTGGACGCCAAAGCGTTCTACAGGAATGATTTTTTCCCCGCGAACAACCGGTCTTTTTGTTATCCCCATCATATCAGGTACGCTGAATCCATAAATATCGGCATCAACCAGTCCGACCTTTTTACCCAAACGAGCAAGTGAAGTAGCGAAATTAACTGAAATCGTAGATTTTCCCACTCCGCCTTTACCACTGGCGATCGCGATGAATTGTGTCTTGCTGTTAGGCCCAAGCAAACCTTGGTCCGCTTCATCCTGAGGAATGCTTTCACGATGCTTAGCTAACTCCTCTTCTGAAAGTTCCGTGAAACGAATGCCTACCGATTCCGCTCCGTTCGTTTTCAGCAAGTCCACAACTTCCGATTGCATTTGCATTTGTTCGGCAGACCCCGTTTTCGCAATCGCAAGTTTAACGCTTACATGATTCTTTTCAGGTTTTATTTTGATTTCTATAATTCCATTTGTCTCTTCAAGGTTTTTATGTAGAAAAGGGTCTTTAAGATCCTTTAATAAATTCAGCACTTTCTCTTCTGTTAACAAGTCGAGCACCCCTTTGAATTTTATTTTCCCATTTTTCAGTATAACATATTACGAAAAGAAAGCTTATTATCTACCCTGCATGCGAAACCAGATTATTTTCCCATAATAAAAAGGCCTTGTACCTTACAAGACCCAGACATCACTCTTCATCAGATAGTTTTTCCTCTGTAAAGTACCGTAAAATACCCATATATATCGAACTGGCAACCTTTTCTTGATACTTATCACTGATAAGGCGTTCCCTTTCCTCAGAATTGGAAAGAAAGCCAATTTCCACAAGTGCTCCAGGTTTCTTAGCATTATTCATCAAATACACATTATTAATCGTTTTTGCATCACGCTTTGTATTTTCCAGGTTTCTAATGATTTCAGTCTGAATGAATTTTGCCACCTGTTCATTTTCCTCGAACCTGCTTGTATAAAAAGTCTGTGCACCTTTCGATGAAGCTGATGGAAAAGAGTTCAAATGAATGCTTAAGAATAAGTCCGCTTCCGAATCATTGATCATTTCAACCCGATTCCGTAAGTCCTCCTGTTTTCGCTGGCGGATCCCCTTTGTATTTCCCTGTGCCAAATCCTCATCCTTCTCACGGGTCATGATGACAAGGGCACCCTGTTCCTGTAAATAGTCCCTGACCTTTAATGAAACGGAAAGGGCAATTTCCTTTTCCATTACCTCTTGTACATTTGCCCCGCCATCCATTCCTCCGTGACCTGCATCCAGAATGATGACCTTACCTGCCAACGGAAGGTTCCAGGAGTCCCATGAATCATCTTCAACAAATTTAAAAGTCACAATTAAAAAAAGGACAAACAATCCCATAGCGATTCCTGTATATTTCAGCTTTCTGCGCATGACCGTTCCCCTTCCATGATCTCTCTACTTAAAAGTATGGGACAAACCATGGAATTAGAACAAGGAATGGGATTTTTGCCTTCTTAATGCAGTTTCATTTTATATCGTTTTTCTCCAGTCTTAAAGCCGTCCAGCCACCAATCCCCCACAAACCCTTCACAGCAATAAAACAAACCTTCATCGAAAGCGTTATTCACTGTAACTTCCCGCCAATATAAAATAAAGTTAAAAAGAGTATCGACCAAAAACTTCTCTTCCTTCCAGCTCCTGGACCTTACATCTTCTTCCGACTCACCATAATAGCCAAACTTACTATAGTTCGCTCCTAATAAATAAGCCTCGATAGCAACATCAAAGTAGCCTTCCTCCAAAACATCCATCAAATCCTGTCCGAAGTAACGCTGAATCCTTCCCTTCATATCCTCGATGGAAAGTTCCCTGAGCAATCTACGTTCGAACTTCAATTGCCTTTCCCTTTGCATCTCCTGTAAACCTAATATCACAGCCATATTTCACCTCCGGGGCGATTCCCCATTTCCCAAAATTATTTCCCAAGACATAATTTAGTTTTTGCGTTCTATTTTAAACCATTCATTTATTCCATTGGCAAAAAATAATGAGGATAGGAATGGCTGGTAATTGAAAAAGGCCTATCGATATGCGATATGCTATCTTCTATAAGAAACCTGTTAAAGTGCTGACTACACATTTCGGATGATAAAAGTCTCCTGTAAGGGTTATAATGGTCCTGGAAAACTTGCAATTCCCCCCCGTAACCCGCCACTCAGGCTGCTACCCGAGGCTGACCATGCCGACTTGGGTCGCTCCCTGCGCATGTCTCTTTGGACTTTGTTCAATACTAATTATTCATGTCGTGTTTATCCTTAAATTAGCAGCCATCCTATATGACACCTTCAAGCTTTGTGATCTATAAGATAAAAAGGACATCCATGGTAAACGGATGTCCTTTTCTAACATGATATAACAAAAGTCATTTAATGCCCGCTTACTTAACAGGATGTCTTTTTTAACTGCCTGAAATTCAGAGCGCAGTACAACATTTAATCGGTGGTGCAACTCAAAGATTGAAATGACTTCCTATATTTGTTTCACTTTATATCTGTCCAGCTCTTTTCTTTAATCGTCCAGCAAGCGGCACTACAATTATACCGGCTATCACGACCTGCATTACGTTTCCGGGGATGGAGCCAAATGGCTGTATCCAGTTACCATAAAGAATAACTTCAACAAAATAGTAGCCGACGATTTTTATAATCAATGCAACGGCAACGGCGATAGTGTATACTAATTCTCTTTTGCCCGGTACCTTTTCGGATATAAGGCCGGCTAGAAAGCCCATAGCTCCCACGATGACGAATGTAAACGGTGCCCATGCTGCCCAACCAGAGAAAAGATCGAAGAAGGCCATACCGAAGGCGCCTGCTATCGCTCCTGTTTTTTTGCCATATACCAAAGCTGCTATAAAAAGGGGAACGTTACCCAGATGGATTAGGCCTCCGTTACCCATTATTGGGAGCTTGATGTTGATGAACATTGTCGCTACAAGGGTTAATGCAATGAATAGCGCATTGATGACCAAGGCTTTTGTTTTAGTTGTTTCAATCGGTGAGTATGTTGAATTCATATGAAGTCCTCTTTCTTTTTTTAAGTATTATCATACTCCTAATCGGAAACTTAATAAATATGGATTTTACAAAAAATTCTGTTTTACACAAATAAACTCATGTGTAAACAAATGGAACTCAACTGTCACCAACGTCTCCGCGGCGTTTCATTTGCATCCGATGCTGGAAATGTGGTCAAATCTTTTGCTGGGCATAAAAACACACACCCAACCAAATTATTGAACGAAACTGCGACCTTAATGAAATTCAAGGTTCATACAAACGAATTTAGAATCATTGCACTCTGTACATCAAATAAATTTGATTGGCAATATAATCTGAACTAAAATGAAGCCCATTTCTTAACCACCATATTATAATGCCTACCAATGAGGCAGTTTTAATATCAATGTCAACATAATCAGCAGGTAAATCCTTCTTGGTATTCTTCCTTCTTATTTCTACTAATTGCTTTAATAATGAAAACAATTGGTCCTCGAACTGATTCGTTTTAAATAAAATAAGTAAATAATTTCGATGGATATATAAATAATCAAGCAATTGTGTTAGCTGTTGTTTTTCTGATAAATCTTTTGCATGTATTAAAGCAACAATTTTATCAGAAAGCTCATTTAAAATCTCATCGGTGATTTGCTTTAGTAAATCTTGAATATCTTGATAATGTAAGTAGAATGTTGTCCGATTTAATCCTGCTTTGGCTGCGATTTTCTGAACCGTTAAATTTGAAATTGCGGGATCCTCGCATAAGAGAGCAATGACCGCATTTTTAAACATTTCCCTTGACCGAATTGTACGAGGATCTTCTTTTTTAGATATAGACATTTTAAACTCCTTTATAGATTTTTTCCTGACTTTCACAACAGCATATATTTTCTATGTCGATTAGTGAACATCTTCAAGAAAACTGTTCATGGTAAGGAACACCTATTTTTGTTACCATCGATTTTATCGACACAATGTTGAGAATGCAAGTCGAAAATAAAGGGGTTGTCGAAAGAAATGGACATAACAGAAGGAAATAAAAAAGTTTTATTAATTGTATTGATTGCTGGCTGTTTTTTATCAACATTAAATCAGACTTTATTAAATGTTGCATTGAGTGGATTAATGGACGTATTTCATGTAACGGCTGCAACTGTACAATGGTTATCAACAGGCTTTATGCTAGTAAACGGTGTTTTAGTGCCGATTACGGCTTTTTTAATGAAACGGTATACAACAAGGCAGCTATTTATTAGCTCGATGTTCTTTTTGTTCATTGGATCTGTACTTTGTGCATGTGCGATGAATTTTGGCATGCTGTTAACGGGAAGAATGATTCAAGCAATTGGTGCCGGGATTATTATGCCTCTAATGATGACAGTTATTTTGTATTTATATCCTAGCGAAAAGCGTGGAAGTGTTATGGGGACAATTGGATTTGCGATGATTTTTGCTCCAGCCATCGCTCCTACATTATCTGGTTTTATCATTGAGTATATTTCATGGAGATGGCTATTTATTGGGTTAACCCCTTTTATATTAATCGTCATTGTTCTAGCATTCAAATATTTAATGAATGTTGCAGAGACAACAAAAGCAAAGTTAGATATCACAAGTGTCATTTTATCAACGATTGGTTTTGGCTGTATTTTATTTGGATTTAGTAGCGCAGGAAGCAAAGGATGGGATAATCTCGTTGTCCTTACTACAATTATCGCCGGAATAATAGTGACGACTCTATTCTGTATACGTCAAATGAAATCCAATGATCCATTATTAAATTTATCCGTATTTAAGTATAAAATTTTCACTCTCACATCATTCATCAATGTACTAATTACAATGATTATGTATGCCGATTTAATACTTTTACCAATTTACTTGCAGAATGGACGAGGTTTTACAGCATTTGAAGCAGGTTTACTGTTATTACCTGGAGCTGTCATTAATGCCTTCTTATCCCCCATCACAGGTAAAATGTATGATAAATACGGTGCTAAACCACTCTTTATTACAGGTTTACTATTTATCATTGTTTCGATGTGGGGAGTCATTGATATAAACGAATCCACAACCTATATCTATTTAATGGTTCGTACCATTATTTTACGAATTGGATTAAGCTTTATTACCATGCCTTTAAATACTGCTGGGTTAAATGCTTTACCAAGAGAATTGGGTTCCCATGGTTCAGCCGTTAATAATACCATTCGCCAATTGTCAGGTGCTATTGGCACAGCAGTCGTCATCACAGTGTATACAATGCAAGCAACTTTACATGCCTCAGAGCTATCAATGCAAAATGCAAACATTTCAGCTATACAACTAGAGGCATTAGCTTCTATCTTTGGCTCAAGTGATGCCTATGTTTTTATGTTAATCTTATCTTTTGTGGCGTTAATTTTTACATGCTTCATGCCTAAAAAAGCCGCAATCAAAAAAAACGAAAGTGAATCACATATTTAAAACAAAGCATATCTGGGATATCTCAGATATGCTTTGTTTTTTTATTATCTTTCAGTTCCACACAATTCATCACTGAATGGTAACTTTATTCTTGAACCTATAACAGTTGCTATACGCAAAAAGCTGCCAATTTTCAAAGGTTCACGGAGCATGAGGTGATCAAAATCTTTTTCCGAACAAAAAAAAGACCCCCAACCAAAATGGTTGAGAGCCTTTGAAACGGTAATAGAATTAACGTTTTGAGAACTGAGGTGCACGACGTGCGCCTTTAAGACCGTATTTTTTACGTTCTTTCATACGTGGGTCACGAGTAAGTAAACCAGCAGTTTTAAGAGATGGACGGTATTCTGGATCAACTTGAAGCAATGCACGAGCGATACCGTGACGGATTGCTCCAGCTTGACCAGTGTATCCACCACCGCTAACGTTTACTAGAACGTCGTAATTTCCAGTAGTTTCTGTTGCAACTAGTGGTTGGTTAACAACTTCACGTAATGCTGCGAAAGGAATATATTCATTGATGTCACGACCGTTAATAACGATGCGACCTTCGCCTGGTACTAAACGTACACGAGCTACTGAGCTCTTACGGCGACCAGTACCATAATATTGAACTTGTGCCAAGATAGTAACCTCCTTAGTAATTATCCGCGTAATTCGTATACTTCTGGTTGTTGAGCAGCGTGTGGGTGCTCAGCTCCAGCGTATACGTGTAATTTTTTGTAGATTTGACGACCAAGAGAATTCTTTGGAAGCATACCTTTGATAGCAAGTTCAAGCATTCTCTCAGGGTAGTTTGTACGCATTTCAAGAGCAGTTCTAGTTTTAAGACCGCCTGGATGCATAGTGTGACGGTAATAAATTTTGTCAGTCAATTTTTTACCAGTCAAATGGATTTTTTCAACATTGATAAGAATTACATGATCACCAGTGTCAATGTTCGGTGTAAAAGTTGGTTTATGTTTACCACGTAGAATGGATGCTACTTCAGTAGAAAGGCGACCCAAAGTTTTGCCTTCAGCGTCAATCACATACCATTTACGTTCTACTTCATTAGCTTTCGCCATAAATGTCGTACGCATGGTTAACCTCCTAAAAAACTTTTTAATTTTTTATATTTATTTTCAATCACAATAAACTTCCGGGGCTTATCGTGGGATTAAAATACATACCATATTATATTAACTTCTCCCAGATTCATTGTCAAGGGAATGTTACACTAGGATAAGTTGTCTATAAAACACTCTCTGCAACTCCATGAAAAGGTCTGTATAGCGTCAAACCGCTCCATTACTGACTTCATCCCGTTTCCCATTTGTAAAAAAACTGGAATCACTTCGAAAATATTTTTATTTGTAAAATACTTTCCATAAATACAAGCCTTGGGCTGGTGCTGTTTTTCCTGCATAACTGCGGTCCTTTTTTTCCAATATCCCGATCATATCCCGGGGTGACATCTTGCCGCTGCCGACATCCAGGAGCGTCCCAACCAAGATACGCACCATATTATACAAAAAACCTTCGCCAACGAAGCGGAAAACCATGAAACCATCGCTCTCTTCAAAATCCATTTCTTGTATCGTTCGAACTTTATCGACCACTTCCGTTTTTGCCGAACAAAAACTTGTAAAGTCATGTGTCCCTAACAAATAGGAGATTGCTTCCCTCATCGCCTCCCCATCTAATGGGTAGGGATAATGATAGGCGTAATTTCGTTGGAACGGATCCCGTAGTTTCGAGCGGGCTATGATATAACGGTACTCTTTCCCAGTCGTATGGAACCTCGCATGAAAATCGTCAGGTACGATTTCAACTTCCAGAACGATGATATCGGTCGGAAGGAGGGCGCTGAACGCCTTTACCCAATTTTCCGTAGGAAATGTAAGGGGCGATTCAAAATGAAGTACCTGCCCCTTTGCATGGACCCCTGAATCTGTCCTGCCTGAAGCAGTCACTTTTATAATTGTGCCTTTATGCATTTGGGCCAAGACTGCCTCGAATTCACTTTGTATGGTGCGTTTCTCAGGCTGCACCTGATAACCAGCAAAATCCTTGCCGTCATAAGCGATCACACATTTATATTTTGGCATAGTTCTCTTCCTTATTATGAACGTAATAAAAATAACATGACCGTTAGAACACCTATTGAGACCATCAAAAGGCTATCACTCGTCTTCCAGTCCAATTTGCGATATTTCGTGCGGCCTTCCCCGCCACGGTATCCTCTAGATTCCATGGCAGTTGCCAATTCTTCCGCCCGTTTGAATGAACTAACAAATAAAGGAACAAGCAGCGGTACAATCGATTTAACCCTGTCCTTTATCGGGCCAGATGAAAAATCAACGCCCCTTGCAGTTTGGGCCTTCATGATTTTTTCCGTTTCCTCCATTAGCGTTGGAATGAATCGAAGGGCAATGGACATCATCAATGCCAGTTCGTGTACAGGCATCTTCCACTTTTTCAAGGGCCCCAAAAGCTCTTCCATGCCATCTGTAATGGATATCGGTGAAGTTGTCAAAGTTAAAAGTGACGTAACAAGGATTAGTAAAGTAAATCTAACGGATATGAAAAGACCTTGAATCAGACCGCCTTCATAGATTTCAAACCAACCGTATTCAAAAAGCAATTCCCCTTCTTTCGTAAACAATATATGGAGAAGGAATGTAAATACGATCAAGAAAAAGATTGGTTTTAACCCATTATAAAGGTAGCGAAGCGGTATTTTGGAAAGACTGATCAATAGGATGGTGAATACAGCAAGCAAACCGTAAGAAACGACATTATTCGCCAAAAAGATGACACAAACAAACAGGAAAACGAGGAGCAATTTAGCCCTTGGGTCCATCTTGTGCATCAGTGAATTTGCAGGGACATAACGCCCGATAATCATTTTATCCAGCATCAGCGGTTCCCCCGTTTCATGGCTTTATCTATTTCTACCGCTAAATCACCGATATTAAGACATGGATGATCAAATCGTACACCAAGTTCCTTCTGGAGCTTTAGCTGAAAACGGACCGTATCAGGAACATCCAGACCAAGCTCCATTAATTGTTCCGGCTCTGAGAAAATTTCCTGGGGGGTTCCTTTTTTGAACACCGTACCTTTATGCATGATAATTATGTCATCCGCGTACTTGGCTGCATCCTCCATGCTATGTGTCACCAGAATCATTGAAATGCCTCTTGCTTTATGCAAATCATAAAACATATCCATGATTTCTTTGCGTCCTCGCGGATCCAGTCCCGCTGTGGGCTCATCAAGTACCAATACTTCCGGCTCCATGGCAAGTACACCAGCGATGGCAACCCGTCGCATTTGTCCGCCGGATAAATCGAATGGGGATTTTTCAAGAATTTCCTCATTCAATCCGACTTGCGCGATGGCTTTCCTGGCCAGTTTCTTAGCATCGATTTCAGAAACGCCAAAATTCATGGGTCCGAAACATATATCCTTTTCAACCGTTTCATCAAATAGCTGATGTTCCGGAAACTGAAAAACAATACCGACCTTTTGTCTAATTGGCCGCAACGCCTTCTCTTTTTTTCCGGCCTCAATCGTCCGATCCCCAATGAAGACCCGACCCTTCGTCGGTTTTAATAGAGCATTCAAATGCTGCAGTAGCGTGGATTTCCCGGACCCTGTATGCCCGATGATTGCGGTATAGGTTCCCGGCTCCATTGAAATATTGACATCATGAAGGGCTAGATGTTCAAAAGGAGTATTCACCTGATAGCGGTATTCTACATCATCGAGTGTAATTCGCATAAATCCTTCACCAACTCTTCCTCTGTCAAATGCCCATCAACTACACGAACACCATTTTTTTGTAACTCCTTGGTTAGTTTCACTGAAAAAGGAATATCCAGACCAAGAGCAATCAATTCTTCCTCTAACTCAAAAATATCCTGAGGCGGTCCTTCACGATATAACCGACCTTGGTTCATTACTATCATTCGATCAGCTTTCGCAGCTTCCTCAAGATCATGGGTGATTGATATGACAGTAATCTCGTTTTCCAGTTTTAATTCCCTAACTGTTTCAAGCACTTCTTCACGGCCTCTTGGGTCAAGCATGGAGGTTGCTTCATCTAAGATGATTATGTCTGGCTGCAAGGCTATTACACCTGCTATGGCCACTCTTTGCTTTTGACCGCCGGATAGATGGTGCGGCTCTTGATTAAGAAAGGCATTCATTTTAACCTTATTTAACGCACCATGAACACGCTCCACCATAACCTGCTGAGAAACACCGGCGTTTTCTAAACCAAAAGCCACATCATCCTGAACTGTAGTGCCTACAAATTGATTATCTGGGTTTTGAAAAACCATGCCAATTCTCTGGCGTACATCCCAAACAGATTTTTCAGTCAAAAGTTGATCATTAATAGTAATGGTACCTGAGTTAGCGAACTGAAGACCATTCAATAACTTCGCTAATGTCGACTTGCCAGAACCATTATGCCCGACAATCGCAAGCCACTCCCCCTGATGAATATCAAAAGAAACATCATCCAAGGCGTTTCGAGACTGACCCTCATATTTAAAAACAATATTATTTAAAGAAACCAGCTTCTTCACTATGTGGCCCTCCTCATCCTCGACTGCACTCGTCTAATCTAAACTCTGCTCACTCAATATAAATATAGTAGTTTTTCCTTCTGAAAATATAAAAAAACGCTGCACCCCTTCCACCGAAAGAATTTTCGGTAAATTAAGAGCAGCTAACAGCGGGCCTGTTACGAAAAACAGGTTATCTTATAATCGCTTATCAAAAGCGGGAAGGGATGCTTGAGCTAGACGTGAAGGCTCCCTGCATAATACAGGTTCCGCCAGCCATCGTAACACTCAATGCGAATTTCTAAATGACAGAATTTCTATTTAAAAAAAGAAAAAGGGCATAGAACAAGTGAGTATATTCATTTGTCCCGCCCTTTTTCATCGTTGTTATTAAACTAATTCAATAACCACGACTGGTGCACCGTCACCGCGGCGTGGACCAACTTTCATGATACGAGTGTATCCACCTTGACGTTCTTCATAACGTGGAGCCACGTCACTGAATAGTTTTTGAAGGGCATCTGTGCCATTCTCAGCGTCAGCGATTTCGTTACGGATGAATGATGCAGCTTGACGGCGTGCATGCAAGTCACCACGTTTACCAAGAGTGATCATTTTATCTACTACAGAACGTAATTCTTTTGCACGTGCTTCAGTAGTTTCAATACGCTCATGGATAATAAGATCCGTAGCTAAATCACGAAGTAATGCTTTACGTTGTGCGCTAGTGCGTCCTAACTTTCTGTAACCCATTAGAGATTCCCTCCTTTGTTGAAGTTCTATATTGTGTGTCTAAAACAAGGCTCACAACATAATGGATTGATTCCGCCATGTTATCAGTCGTCTTTACGAAGACCTAAGCCTAATTCTTCTAGTTTCGCTTTCACTTCTTCAAGTGATTTACGACCTAGATTACGTACTTTCATCATATCTTCTTCCGTTTTATGAGCTAGCTCTTGAACGGTATTGATTCCAGCACGTTTCAAGCAGTTGTAAGAACGAACAGAAAGATCTAATTCTTCGATCGTCATCTCAAGAACTTTTTCTTTTTGATCTTCTTCTTTTTCAACCATGATTTCAGCATTTTGAGCTTCATCGGTTAAACCAACAAAGATATTTAAATGCTCTGTTAAAATCTTAGCTCCAAGTGCTACCGCTTCTTGCGGACCAGTACTGCCATCAGTCCAAACATCGAACGTTAACTTGTCAAAGTTAGACAACTGTCCAACACGTGTATTTTCAACTTGGAAAGATACGCGTGAAACTGGAGTGTAAAGAGCATCGATTGGAATTACACCAATTGGCTGGTCTTCTCTCTTGTTTTGAACAGCAGGAGTGTAGCCGCGGCCGCGACGTGCAGATAAACGCATACGCATATGACCGTTTTTACCAATTGTAGCAATATATAAATCCGGATTAAGAATTTCTACATCACTATCATGAGTGATATCAGCAGCCGTGATGACTCCGTCACCTTGAACGTCAATTTCCAGCGTCTTCTCTTCATCAGAGTAAATCTTAAGAGCTAGTTTTTTCACATTAAGAATGATAGATGTTACATCTTCCACGACGCCTTCAATTGTTGAGAACTCATGTAGCACTCCATCAATTTGTATAGCTGTGACAGCAGCACCTGGGAGTGAGGATAAAAGGATACGACGTAAGGAGTTACCCAATGTAGTACCATACCCACGCTCTAGTGGCTCTACGACGAATTTACCGTATTTGGTATCGTCGTTGATTTCAACCGTTTCGATTTTTGGTTTTTCTATTTCGATCATCAATAAACCCTCCTTCAAAACGTCAAAACCCCGGCAAGTAAACCAAGTCACTTAAACCGAAATTCCCCATGTATACGTTCCCGCTGTGCGCAACAACTGAAAATTAATCCTCTGTAAGAACGCAAACTCAGTATTATATCCCATTATTGACAGGAATACAAAATCTATACAGAAAAATTAAACACGGCGACGTTTTGGTGGACGGCATCCGTTATGTGGAACTGGAGTTACATCTTTAATTGCAGTTACTTCTAGGCCAGCAGCTTGAAGTGCACGAATAGCAGCCTCACGTCCAGCACCAGGTCCTTTAACTGTAACTTCAAGAGTTTTCATACCATGTTCAATTGATGTTTTAGCAGCTGTTTCAGCAGCCATTTGTGCAGCAAATGGAGTGGATTTACGAGATCCACGGAATCCTAGAGCTCCAGCACTTGACCAAGAAATAGCATTACCATGAGAGTCAGTGATCGTAACGATAGTGTTATTGAATGTTGAACGAATATGTGCAATACCAGTTTCTATATTCTTTTTCACACGACGTTTACGTGTATTAGTTTTACGTGCCATGAAAAGTAACCTCCTTTACTAATTATTTTTTCTTGTTAGCTACAGTACGACGAGGTCCTTTACGCGTACGAGCATTGTTTTTTGTATTTTGACCGCGAACAGGAAGACCACGACGGTGACGTAAACCACGGTAAGAACCGATTTCCATTAAACGTTTGATGTTTAGGGAGATTTCACGACGAAGGTCGCCTTCTACTTTAAGCTTGTCAATGATATCACGAATTTTGTTTAATTCGTCTTCCGTTAAGTCACGAACGCGAGTTTCTTCAGAAATGCCTGCTTCTGCAAGAATCTTAATCGCAGTTTGTTTTCCAATACCATATATATATGTTAATGAGATAACAATCCGTTTGTCACGGGGAATATCTACTCCAGCAATACGTGCCATGCTTGAGTGCACCTCCTTCTATTTAGCCTTGTTTTTGTTTATGTTTAGGGTTTTCGCAAATAACCATAACTTTACCTTTTCTGCGGATAACTTTACACTTTTCGCAGATTGGTTTGACTGATGGTCTGACTTTCATTGCTATCTAACCTCCTTATACAGATCGGAGCGTAACCGGATTATTTGAACCGGTATGTGATTCTGCCGCGAGTTAGATCATACGGGGAAAGCTCAACCGTAACTTTATCTCCAGGCAAAATGCGAATAAAGTGCATACGAATTTTACCGGATACATGAGCTAAAACAGTATGACCATTTTCTAATTCTACCTTAAACATTGCATTTGGCAAAGTCTCTTGTACTGTGCCTTCTACTTCAATTACATCATCTTTCGCCATTAAAGTGATTCTCCCTTCTCTATGCGTGAACCTATTAAAGGTACACATCTTTCCGTCAACATTACTACAGTCCAATTATCCTCATAAGTCTTACAATTCTGCATCAAGTATTCACCATTTTGTAGAACCAGGCTTAAACTGAGGACCTTTATCAGTTGGACCGAAATGAGGATTTTATGGGTCCTCATGTAAGTCTTGACCGATTCCGTGACCGACATACTCTCGAAATAGAGAAGCAATTAGTCTCGACATAGGTTTGAATAGCATGGGAGATGTTTGAAAGGCGCACGCCTGACATAGCTTCTTTCAACCCTCTATATCACGACTCTTTAGGAATCCCAATAGAGTCACTGCATTTCTTCATCAATTTTGCCGACCGGATATGTCCATGAAGATCACTTAAAAAGTAATCGCCCAATTCAGGGAATACCAAGTACAAGAACCTGATTAATAAATGTGCGAATGCTCTCGCGAAATCCATTATACCCTTTGTAATATAGGAATGCACCAAGTTTAACTAGTAAGTTATAAAAATGGTATGAATTTCATAAATCAATACGAATGATTAATTTTGTAAAGCACCAAGCAACACATCGATATTTTCAAATACCTTATTAATATCTTGCTGTCCGTCAATGTTAACCAAGTATCCTTTGTCTCCGTAGAAATCAAGAAGTGGCTTGGTTTGTTTCAAATTCACATCTAAGCGATTTTGAACCGTTTCTGCATTATCGTCGGCACGTTGATATAATTCTCCGCCGCAGCGGTCGCATACATCATCTTTAACAGGCGGATTGAAAACAAGATGATATGTCGCACCACATGATTTGCAAATACGACGTCCTGTCAATCTTTCCATTAAGATGCTTTTATCAACATCGATATTAATGACAAAATTCATTTTTCGATCTAAATCAGTAAGAATGCTTTCAAGTGCCTCTGCCTGCGCCACAGTACGTGGAAAACCATCAAGCAAAAATCCTTTTAGGCAGTCTTCCTTGCTTAAACGTTCACGTACAATGCCAATGGTAACTTCATCAGGTACCAATTCGCCTTTGTCCATGAATGATTTTGCCTTTAGACCTAATTCTGTTCCATCTTTTATAGCTGTTCGGAACATATCTCCAGTAGAGATATGAGGGATATTATATTTTTCTACGATTTGTTCAGCTTGAGTGCCCTTACCAGCACCCGGCAGACCCATTAACACTAGATTCAATTTTCTTCCCCCTCAAACTCTATAATGGGTAAAGGGAACAAGCCGTTCCCAAAACTCATTACTTTATAAAGCCTTTATAGTGTCTCTTCACAAGTTGTGATTCCAGCTGCTTCATCGTATCAAGGGCAACCCCCACTACGATTAGCAAACTGGTACCACCAATCTGTGCAGATTGAGGTAAATCAGCAAGCTTAATGAAAAATACCGGTAAAACGGCAATGATGGCTAAAAATATAGAGCCTACAAACGTCAAACGGTATAAAACACGTGTTAAATATTCTTGTGTACTCTTACCTGGACGAATCCCCGGCACATAGCCACCTTGCTTTTTCAAATTCTCAGCCATTTGTTCAGGATTAACCTGAATGAATGCATAAAAATACGCAAAAGCAATGATAAGAGCAACATATATGATCATCCCAATTGGCTTGGTGTAATCAAGATTTGTTGAAATCCAACTAGTCACGCTGTTCTTTCCAAAGAAAGAAGCGATTGTAGTGGGAGTAATGATAAATGCCATTGCAAAGATTACCGGAATAACCCCCGCAGCATTTACTTTCAATGGTAAATGAGTAGACTGGCCACCCATTTGTGTACGACCTACCGCAGCACGTTTCGCATACTGTATAGGAATTTTACGTAATGCCTGCTGAATGAAGATAACAGCAACCACGATTGCTAATACTGCTAAAATAATGAGGATAATCGTTATGATTCGTAAGAATAATTGATCCCCAGCATTTTCGAATTGTTGGGCGTAAATCTGATTTGCCGTATTAGGCAAACTAGCTACGATACCAGCAAAGATTATGATGGAAATCCCATTACCCACACCCTTAGCAGTGATCAGCTCCCCTAACCACAAAAGAAAAGCTGTTCCTGCCGTTAAGACAGTCGCAATAAGCAAGTATGTTGCAATTCCAGGATTTTCAATCAACTGGCCACCTGACATATTATTGAACCCATAAGACATACCCACAGCTTGGATAAATCCTAGGATAATAGTGAAGTAACGAGTGAATTGAGCTAATTTACGGCGCCCTGCTTCTCCTTGTTTAGACCATTCAGTGAACTTAGGAACAACATCCATCTGTAATAGTTGAACGATGATAGATGCCGTGATGTATGGCATGATACCCATCGCTAATATGGAAAAGTTTTGCAGTGCTCCGCCGCCAAAGGTATTTAAAAGACCGATGACGCTCAGCTGGTCCTGTTCAGCGAGAAAATCGGCATTCACATGCGGTACAGGTATAAATGTACCGATGCGATAGACGATTAACATTAGAAGGGTAAAAATAATCTTATTCCTTATTTCACCCACGCGCATAAAATTGGAGATCGTGCGAAACATTAGATCACCTCTGTTTTACCGCCAGCAGCTTCGATAGCTTCTTTAGCAGTAGAAGAGAATTTGTGAGCTTTAACAGTAAGCTTTTTCTCAATGCTTCCTTTTGCAAGAATTTTGATTCCTGCTTTTTCTTTACTTACAACTCCAGTCTCTAGTAAAAGAGCTGGTGTTACTTCAGTACCGTCTTCGAAAAGATTTAACGTATCAAGATTCACGATAGCATAGTCTTTACGGTTGATGTTGGTAAATCCACGTTTAGGCAAACGTCTGAATAGAGGAGTTTGACCCCCTTCAAATCCAAGACGCACACCGCCGCCGGAGCGAGCGTTTTGTCCTTTGTGTCCTTTACCTGCTGTTTTACCGTTACCAGATCCAATACCGCGACCTTTACGTTTACGTTCTTTACGAGAACCTTCTGCAGCTTTTAACTCATGAAGTTTCATGTTGGCACCTCCTTGTTAAGTTAAAAATTATTTTATTGTTCTTTTACAGTAACAAGATGAGATACTTTGGTAATCATACCGCGAATCGCAGGGTTATCTTCTTGAATAACCGTTTGATGCATTTTGCGTAAACCCAAAGTGTTAACTGTAACACGTTGATCTTCAGGACGACCAATCAAGCTGCGAGTGAGGGTAATTTCTAATTTATTAGCCATAATTCGATTTCCCTCCTTATCCTAACAGTTCTTGTACTGATTTCCCACGTAACTTAGCTACGTCTTCAGCACGTTTCAATTGCTTCAATCCTTCAATTGTTGCGCGAACCATATTAATAGGTGTATTAGTACCTAGTGATTTAGACAAGATATCACTTACTCCGCCTAATTCAAGTACCGCACGAACAGGACCACCAGCAATTACTCCTGTACCTTCAGAAGCTGGTTTCAATAGAATGTGACCTGCGCCATAGCGACCGTTCACAAGGTGAGGAATAGTAGTTCCAACCATTGGTACAGTAATTAGATTTTTCTTAGCATCCTCAATAGCTTTACGGATAGCATCCGGAACTTCTTGAGCTTTACCAGTACCAAATCCAACATGACCATTTTTATCACCAACAACAACTAGTGCAGTGAAACGGAAACGACGTCCGCCTTTAACAACTTTAGCTACACGATTTACTGTAACTACGCGTTCTTCAAGTTCTAATTTATTAGGATCAATGCTACGCATCTGTTATGTCCCTCCTTATCCATTAAAATTCTAAGCCGTTTTCACGAGCAGCGTCAGCCAATGCTTTAACACGACCATGGAAGAGGTAACCACCGCGGTCAAATACCACAGCTTTGAAACCTTTTTCAACAGCACGTTTCGCAATAAGTTCGCCAACTTTTTGAGCTGCTTCAGCATTGCTACTAGCTTCGATACTGATCTCTTTATCAAGAGTTGAAGCACTTGCTAATGTTACGCCTTTTGCATCGTCAATTAATTGTGCGTAAATGTGTTTGTTTGAACGGAACACATTTAAACGAGGACGAGCTTCCGTTCCAGAAAGCTTAGCACGTACACGCGCATGTCTTTTCTGACGAGTAGCATTTTTATCAAGCTTCGTAATCATTTACGTCACTCCTTTCGTTTACTTATGCGGCATTACTTACCGGTTTTACCTTCTTTACGACGAACGAATTCGCCTTCGTAACGAATCCCTTTACCTTTATACGGTTCAGGTGGGCGAACATCACGGATATTAGCTGCTAGAGCTCCTACACGTTCTTTGTTTGCACCTTTGATGATTACTTTTGTATTAGAAGGAACTTCGACTTCAACGCCAGCTTCTGGCTCTATTTCTACAGGGTGGGAATATCCAACGTTAAGGATAAGCTTAGTACCTTGCTTTTGTGCGCGGTACCCAACCCCAATAAGTTCAAGTGATTTTACAAATCCTGTTGATACACCTTCAACCATGTTAGAGATAAGTGCGCGAGTAGTACCGTGTAAAGAACGGTGATTCTTCTCGTCAGACGGACGTGTAACAGTTAACACGTTCTCTTCAACAACGATTGAAAGGTCAGGATTGAATGATCTAGTTAATTCACCTTTAGGTCCTTTAACAGTTACTTCACTTCCAGTAACAGTAACTGTAACGCCTGCAGGGATTTCAATAGGTTTTTTACCTATACGAGACATAATGTGCACCTCCATTCTTGTGAAAATGTATTACCAAACGTATGCTAAAACTTCTCCGCCAACTTGTTTAGAGCGAGCTTCCTTGTCTGTTAAAACTCCGTGAGAAGTAGAAACAATTGCGATACCTAAACCGTTAAGAACGCGTGGTACCTCTCCAGTTTTTGCATATACACGCAAACCAGGTTTGCTGATACGTTTTAGACCAGTGATAACACGTTCGTTGTTTGCACCGTATTTTAAGAAGATACGGATGATACCTTGTTTGTTGTCTTCGATTAATTCAAAGTCACGTACGAAGCCTTCACTTTTTAAGATCTCAGCAATTTCCTTTTTGATCTTTGAAGCAGGAACTTCCAGTTTTTCGTGACGAACCATATTCGCATTACGGATGCGAGTAAGCATATCTGCAATAGGATCTGTCATGACCATTATATTTTACCTCCTTCCCAAACTCGGGTTTTACCAGCTAGCTTTTTTAACGCCAGGAATTTGTCCTTTATATGCAAGTTCGCGGAAACAAATACGACAAAGTTTAAATTTACGTAATACAGAATGTGGACGTCCGCAACGTTCGCAACGTGTATATTCTTGTACTTTAAACTTTTGTTCGCGTTTTTGCTTTACGATCATAGACTTTTTAGCCACGATTTCGCCTCCCTTTATTTAGAGATTACTTTTGGAACGGCATTCCAACTTGAGTAAGTAGTTCACGAGCTTCTTCGTCAGTGTTGGCAGTCGTTACGATAACGATGTCCATACCACGAACTTTGCTCACTTTATCGTAATCAATCTCAGGGAAGATAAGTTGTTCTTTAACGCCTAATGTATAGTTCCCACGTCCGTCAAAAGATTTCTTTGAAACGCCACGGAAATCACGTACACGCGGTAAAGATACAGATACTAGCTTATCAAGGAATTGATACATACGTTCTCCACGTAATGTAACTTTCGCTCCGATAGGCATACCTTCACGCAAACGGAAGCCTGCGATTGATTTTTTTGCTTTTGTTATAACAGGTTTTTGACCAGTGATCAATGTAAGTTCTTCAACAGCTGTATCTAAAGCTTTCGAGTTAGATACTGCGTCACCCACACCCATGTTAATAACGATTTTCTCAATGTTTGGTACTTGCATTACTGATTGATAGTTGAATTTGCCCATCAATGATGGTGTAATTTCACTTTTTAATTTTTCTTTAAGGCGGCTCATTGCTTAGTGTACCTCCCTTCATTTATGACTTATTTATCTAAAGTTTCACCTGATATTTTAGCTACGCGTACTTTTTTACCATTTTCAATCTTATATCCAACACGAGTCGGTTTACCTGATTTAGGATCAAGTGGCATTACATTGGATACGTGAATAGCAGCTTCTCTGCTGATAATTCCACCTTGTGGATTAAGTTGAGATGGCTTGGAATGCTTTTTCACGATGTTAATTCCTTCAACAAGTACACGATTTTGTTTCGGATATGCAGAAAGAATTGTTCCTTGTTTGCCTTTGTCCTTACCAGAGATGACTACGACTTTGTCACCTTTTTTAACATGCATTAGCTTGGCACCTCCTTGAAAGGCTTTATACAAATTTTACATATTATAGAACTTCTGGAGCTAGAGAAACGATCTTCATGAAACTATTGTCACGTAATTCACGAGCAACAGGTCCAAAAATACGAGTTCCACGTGGGCTCTTATCGTCACGGATAATTACACATGCGTTTTCATCAAAACGAATGTAAGAACCGTCAGGACGACGCATACCACGTTTTGTACGGACAACAACAGCCTTAACGACTTCACCTTTTTTAACAACGCCTCCTGGTGTTGCCTGTTTAACTGTACAAACGATGACATCACCGATGTTTGCAGTTTTACGGCCAGAACCACCTAGGACTTTAATTGTTAGCACTTCACGAGCACCTGAATTGTCAGCGACTTTTAAACGAGATTCTTGTTGAATCATGTACGGTACCTCCCTTCGGAATTAGCTTAATCCGAACTATATTAAATGATTACTGCTTTTTCTACTACTTCTACAAGACGGAAGCGTTTTGTAGCTGAAAGTGGACGAGTTTCCATGATACGTACTACGTCGCCTGCTTTAGCTTCGTTTAGCTCGTCATGAGCTTTTAACTTTTTAGAGTATTTCACGCGTTTACCGTATAAAGAATGCTTTTTATAGGTTTCTACGACAACTGTTACTGTTTTATCCATTTTGTCGGATACTACGCGTCCAGTGTAGATTTTGCGTTGGTTGCGTTCGCTCATTCTGCAAACCTCCATTCATTATCGATTAGTGACACCGATCTCTCTTTGACGAACAACTGTTTTCATACGAGCAATCGATTTGCGAACTTCACGGATGCGAGCTGTATTTTCAAGTTGTCCAGTAGCTAACTGGAAACGAAGATTAAATAGTTCTTCTTTAAGAGATTTTAGTTTTTGTTCAATTTCAGCAGTGGTTAGATCTTTGATTTCATTAGCTTTCATTTGTTTCACCACCAATTTCCTCTCTTTTTACAAACTTACATTTGATTGGAAGTTTGTGTGCTGCAAGGCGCAATGCTTCTCTTGCCACCTCTTCAGATACACCAGAGATTTCAAACAATACTTTGCCCGGTTTAACTACTGCTACCCAACCTTCAGGAGCACCTTTACCGGAACCCATCCGTACTTCAAGCGGCTTAGCTGTGTAAGGTTTGCTTGGGAAGATTTTGATCCAAACTTTTCCTCCACGTTTCATATAACGAGTCATCGCAATACGAGCTGCTTCGATTTGGCGGTTCGTGATCCAGGAAGCTTCTTGAGCTTGAAGTCCAAATTCTCCGAAATGAACTTCAGTGCCGCCCTTAGCCATCCCTCTCATTTTACCGCGGTGTTCACGACGGTATTTTACGCGTTTTGGCAATAACATATTATTTTCCTCCTTCCTCAGATTTCTTCTTAGTAGGAAGAACTTCTCCACGGTAGATCCAAACTTTCACGCCTAGCTTACCGTAAGTAGTATCTGCTTCAGCATGAGCATAATCTATGTCAGCACGAAGTGTGTGAAGTGGAACTGTTCCTTCGCTGTAATGTTCAGCACGAGCAATATCAGCACCGCCAAGACGACCAGAAACTTGTGTTTTGATTCCTTTTGCGCCAGAACGCATAGTGCGTTGAATAGCTTGTTTTTGAGCACGACGGAATGAAACACGGTTTTCTAATTGACGAGCGATGTTTTCAGCAACCAATTTTGCGTCAAGATCTGCTCTTTTAATTTCAATGATATTGATATGAACTCTTTTGCCAGTTAGCTGGTTCAAAGCTTTACGTAGTGCTTCGACTTCAGTACCGCCCTTACCGATAACCATTCCTGGTTTAGCAGTGTGAACTGATACATTGATGCGGTTAGCAGCACGTTCGATTTCAACCTTGGATACAGAAGCATCATTTAAGCGTTTCGCAATATATTCACGAACTTTAATGTCTTCATGCAAAAGAGTAGCGTAGTCTTTATCAGCGTACCATTTGGATTCCCAATCACGAATGATCCCGATACGCATACCGATAGGATTTACCTTTTGACCCACAGATTACCCCTCCTTCTTTTCTGATACAACGATTGTAATATGACTAGTACGTTTGTTTATTGCACTCGCACGACCTTGAGCGCGAGGACGGAAACGTTTTAATGTTGGTCCTTCGTTAACGTATGCCTCTGAAACGACTAGGTTATTAATATCCATTTCGTAGTTGTGTTCTGCATTTGCGATAGCAGATTTCAGAATTTTTTCTACGACTGGAGAAGCAGATTTTGGTGTTAAGCGAAGAATCGCTACTGCTTCACCTACTTGTTTTCCTCGAATTAAATCTGCGACTAAACGCACTTTACGAGGAGCAATACGAACTGTTTTAGCGACAGCTTTAGCTTGCATGAGATGCCCTCCTCTCATTAACGTCTTGTTTTCTTGTCATCACTTGCGTGACCTTTATAAGTGCGTGTAGGCGCGAATTCGCCTAGTTTGTGACCTACCATATCTTCTGTTACATAAACCGGCACATGCTTACGACCGTCATAAACGGCGATTGTGTGTCCGATGAATTGCGGGAAGATTGTTGAGCGACGAGACCAAGTTTTTACTACCTGTTTCTTGTCAGCTTCATTTAATTTTTCAACTTTTACCAATAAATGATCATCAACAAAAGGCCCTTTTTTTAAGCTACGACCCATGCGAGTACCTCCCTTCGTGACTGTTCTACGGTTCTATATATGAACCGTAGCTCAATCCCGTTATTTTTTACGACGACGTACGATAAATTTATCGGATTTATTTTTCTTCTTACGAGTTTTGAATCCAAGAGTAGGTTTACCCCATGGAGACATTGGTGATTTACGTCCGATTGGTGATTTACCTTCACCACCACCGTGTGGGTGATCATTCGGGTTCATTACTGATCCACGAACTGTTGGGCGTTTACCTAACCAACGGTTACGGCCAGCTTTACCAATGTTGATAAGTTCATGTTGTTCATTACCAACTTGACCGATAGTAGCACGGCAAGTTGCAAGAATCATACGAACCTCACCTGAGTTTAAACGTACAAGTACATAACGACCTTCTTTACCAAGGACTTGAGCAGATGTTCCTGCTGAACGGACTAATTGTCCACCTTTTCCTGGTTTAAGTTCGATGTTATGAATTACTGTACCAACTGGGATGTTAATAAGAGGAAGAGCGTTACCCACTTTAATGTCAGCTTCTGGACCTGACATAATTTCCAAACCTACTTCTAGGTTTTTCGGAGCTAGGATATAACGTTTTTCTCCATCAACGTAATTAATTAATGCAATGTTTGCAGAACGATTTGGATCGTACTCAATAGTAGCAACGCGTCCTGGTATACCATCTTTATTCCGTTTGAAATCGATGATACGGTATTGACGCTTGTGGCCGCCACCTTGATGACGAACTGTTAACTTACCTTGGTTATTACGGCCGCCTTTGCTGTGTAAAGGAGCAAGTAATGATTTTTCCGGTTTGTCTGTAGTGATCTCAGCAAAATCCGAAGTTGTCATATTACGTCGACCGTTAGAGGTAGGTTTATACTTCTTAATCGCCATTTGTATTTCCCTCCTTCTCTAATGAATTAAGCTTCGAATAGCTCGATTTCTTTGCTGTCAGCAGTTAATTTAACAATAGCTTTACGGCGCTTGTTAGTATAGCCTGCATGTTTGCCCATACGTTTAAATTTACCTTTGTAGTTCATGATGTTTACTTTCTCAACTTTAACGCCGAAAATTTCTTGAACAGCATCTTTAACTTGAGTTTTGTTAGCTCTAACATCAACTTCAAAAGTATATTTCTTTTCAGCCATTACGTCTGAAGAGCGTTCAGTGATTACGGGGCGCTTAATGATATCGCGTGCATCCATTATGCAAGCACCTCCTCTACTTTTTCGACAGCTGATTTAGTCAAGATCAATTTGTTGTGTGAAACAACATCAAGAACGTTAAGACCAACAGCTTCAACTACAGTAACACCAGGGATGTTACGTGCAGAAAGAGCAACTTTCTCATCTAAACCGTCAGTAACAACTAACGTTTTAGTATCAACAGAAAGATTTTTAAGTACTGCTACAAATTCTTTTGTTTTTGGAGCTTCGAAAGACAAGCTTTCAAGTACCAAAATGTTCTCTTCCAATGCCTTTGCAGACAATGCAGATTTAATAGCTAAACGACGTACCTTTTTAGGTAGCTTGTAAGCGTAAGATCTTGGAGTAGGTCCAAAAACAACGCCACCGCCACGCCATTGTGGAGAACGGATAGAACCTTGACGCGCACGTCCAGTTCCTTTTTGTTTCCAAGGTTTACGTCCACCGCCTGCAACTTCAGAACGGTTTTTAACTTTATGAGTTCCTTGACGTAAGGAAGCTCGTTGCATGATGATTGCTTCAAATAATACATGATTATTAGGTTCGATACCAAAGATGGATTCATTTAGTTCGATGTCTCCAACTTGTGAACCTGTTTGGTTGAACAATGTAACTTTTGGCATTCTATTGCTCCTCCTTTCTCAGAAATTACTTTGCTTTAACAGCAGTTTTAACTTTGATCAATGCTTTTCTAGCACCAGGTACATTACCTTTGATCAATAGTAGGTTGCGTTCAACATCAACTTTAACGATAGCTAAGTTTTGAACAGTAATTTGTTCTCCACCCATACGTCCTGGTAATAGTTTACCTTTGAATACGCGGTTTGGAGCTACAGGACCCATTGAACCTGGGCGACGGTGGTAACGAGAACCATGAGACATAGGTCCGCGAGATTGTCCATGACGCTTGATAGAGCCTTGGAAACCTTTACCTTTTGAAATTCCTGATACATCTACTAAATCGCCTTCAGCGAAAATACTAACATTGACTTCTTGACCGATCTCATATTCAGTAAGATCCGTTCCGCGGAATTCGCGAATGAAGCGCTTAGGAGTAGTATTTGCTTTTTCAACATGGCCCTTTTCAGGTTTGTTAGAAAGCTTTTCGCGTTTGTTTTCAAAACCAACTTGAACTGCTTCATAGCCATCAGTTTCAACAGTTTTCTTTTGAAGAACCACGTTATTAGCAGCTTCGATAACTGTTACCGGAATAAGTTCACCGTTTTCAGCAAAAACTTGAGTCATACCGATTTTTCTTCCTAAGATTCCTTTGGTCATAAGTCACACCTCCTAGAGTAATTGTTCATATTTATATGAATTATAATTTGATTTCAATGTCAACGCCTGATGGTAAATCTAAACGCATCAATGAATCAACTGTTTGTGGAGTTGGATTAACGATGTCGATTAGACGTTTATGCGTACGCATTTCGAATTGTTCACGAGAATCTTTGTATTTATGAACCGCACGTAGGATCGTATATACCGATCTTTCAGTAGGTAATGGAATTGGACCAGATACAGCCGCACCAGAACGTTTTGCAGTTTCAACAATTTTCTCAGCAGATTGATCAAGAATTCTGTGATCATATGCTTTTAAACGGATACGAATTTTTTGTTTTGCCATAATTTTCCCTCCTTTTCGCCTATTTTAAAATAGACCTTCTCAATGGAAATTTCCCACACACTCGCCATGGCAAAGCGGCCGGGTGTGTCAGCAACCTTCCATATCATCGCAGTCAAAGACCAACATTGTCTATTATACATAATGCACAAGTAAAATGCAAGTTAAACTTAAACTTTTCTTGTGCAACACACTTTTATTATTATACATACTATCACAAGTATTTACAAGTAGATTCTACATGGTCTTTCATATCCATTTTCTTCAATTCGAAAATCCTCATGAAACTTAATAAATCCACTAATTTTTTTATCGATATTATAGAAGAACAAAATGAAAAACCTTTAGAAAATAGAAAAGAAGCAGATGGCGTCCCATCTGCTTCTCCCGGAAGGCGTCCCTTCCAATATTGTTTTATGAATCAATTACTCTGTGATTGTAGCAACTACGCCAGCGCCTACAGTACGTCCACCCTCACGGATAGAGAATTTAGTACCTTCTTCGATAGCGATTGGAGCGATAAGTTCTACAGTCATTTCGATGTTGTCTCCAGGCATAACCATTTCTACGCCTTCTGGAAGGTTACAAATACCAGTTACGTCAGTTGTACGGAAGTAGAACTGAGGACGGTAGTTTGTAAAGAATGGAGTGTGACGTCCACCTTCTTCTTTAGAAAGAACATAAACTTCAGCTTTGAACTTTGTGTGTGGAGTGATTGTACCTGGTTTAGCAAGTACTTGTCCACGTTGGATATCTTCACGGGATACACCACGAAGTAGTGCACCGATGTTGTCACCAGCTTCAGCATAGTCAAGAAGTTTACGGAACATTTCAACACCAGTTACTGTAGTTGGTTTAGACTCTTCGTTGAAACCGATGATGTCAACAACGTCACCGACTTTAACTTGTCCACGCTCAACACGACCAGTTGCAACTGTTCCACGACCAGTGATTGAGAATACATCCTCAACTGGCATCATGAATGGTTTTTCAGTGTCACGAGTTGGTTCTGGGATATACTCGTCAACAGCTGTCATTAATTCATGAATTTTTTCTTCCCAAGCAGCTTCTCCTTGAAGAGCTTTTAGTGCAGATCCTTTGATAACTGGAATGTCATCGCCAGGGAATTCGTATTCAGATAGAAGATCACGGATTTCCATTTCTACTAATTCAAGAAGTTCTTCGTCATCAACCATGTCGCATTTGTTCATGAATACTACTAGGAATGGTACACCTACTTGACGAGAAAGAAGGATGTGCTCACGAGTTTGTGGCATTGGGCCATCAGCAGCAGATACTACTAAGATTCCGCCGTCCATTTGTGCAGCACCAGTGATCATGTTTTTAACATAGTCAGCATGTCCTGGGCAGTCAACGTGTGCATAGTGACGAGTAGCTGTTTCGTACTCAACGTGTGCAGTAGAGATTGTGATACCACGTTCTCTTTCTTCTGGAGCACCATCGATTTGGTCATAAGCGCGAGCTTCTGCGCCACCAGTTTTAGCAAGTACAGTTGTGATTGCAGCTGTTAGAGTTGTTTTACCATGGTCAACGTGACCAATAGTTCCAACGTTAACGTGCGGTTTTGAACGATCAAATTTAGCTTTTCCCATTAGGAATTCCTCCTTAAAATTATAAATAAAAGATTAAGTATATAGGGCTGTGAAAGAAGACTAATTCTTCCATCACAGCTTACATAAGATAGTTATACTTTAATAAGAGATGAAAATCAATTATTCACCTTTATTTTTTTTGATGATTTCTTCAGAAATGCTCTTAGGTACTTCTTCATAATGATCGAAGTGCATAGAGAATGTTCCGCGTCCTTGTGTGTTAGAACGTAGAGATGTAGCATATCCGAACATTTCAGATAGTGGAACCATCGCTTTAACCATTTGTGTGTTACCGCGAGCTTCCATACCTTCTACACGACCACGACGAGATGTGATATCTCCCATGATGTCGCCTAGGTAATCTTCTGGAATAACTACTTCCACTTTCATGATTGGTTCAAGGATAACCGGCTTACATTTAGATGCAGCATTTTTAAGTGCCATTGATGCAGCAATTTTAAATGCCATTTCGTTGGAGTCAACGTCATGGTAAGAACCGTCAAATAATTTTGCTTTGATGTCGACTAGCGGGTAACCAGCAAGTACACCACGGTCAAGTGAATCAACTAATCCAGCTTGTACAGCAGGGATATATTCACGTGGTACTACACCACCGACGATAGCATTTTCAAATTCGAATCCTTTACCTTCTTCGTTTGGACCAAATTCGATCCATACGTGTCCGAATTGTCCACGACCACCTGATTGGCGAACGAATTTACCTTCAACTTTAGCTGAACCACGGAAAGTTTCACGGTATGCTACTTGAGGAGCACCAACGTTAGCTTCCACTTTGAATTCGCGACGCATACGGTCAACAAGGATGTCCAAGTGAAGTTCACCCATACCAGCGATAATCGTTTGACCAGTTTCTTGGTCAGTATGCGCACGGAATGTTGGATCTTCATCTTGTAGCTTTTGTAAAGCTTGACCCATTTTGTCTTGGTCTGCTTTGGATTTCGGTTCAACTGACAGTGAGATAACTGGTTCTGGGAATACCATGGATTCAAGAATTACTTGGTTCTTGTCGTCACATAGAGTATCACCAGTTGTAGTATCTTTCAAACCAACAGCAGCAGCGATATCCCCTGCATATACAGTTGAGATTTCTTCACGGCTGTTTGCATGCATTTGAAGGATACGTCCAATACGTTCACGTTTACCTTTTGTTGAGTTGATTACATAAGATCCTGATTCTAATGTACCTGAGTACACGCGGAAGAATGTAAGTTTACCAACGTAAGGGTCAGTCATAACTTTAAACGCTAAAGCGGAGAACGGTTCAGAATCATCTGAATGGCGTTCTACTTCATCTTCTGTATCCGGTAGAGTACCTTTAATAGCCGGCACGTCTAATGGAGATGGAAGGAAGTCGATAACGTTATCAAGCATTAATTGAACACCTTTGTTTTTGAAAGCTGATCCACAGATAACTGGGAAGAATTCAACGTTAACAGTTGCTGTACGAATAGCTGCTTTTAATTCAGCAATGCTGATTTCTTCGCCGCCAAGGTATTTTTCCATTAAGTCTTCATTAACTTCTGCTACTGCTTCAATTAACTTTTCACGGTATTCTTCAGCTAATTCCCTATGTTCTTCAGGAATTTCACCAACAGTGATATCAGTTCCTAGATCATTGGCATAGAAATGAGCTTTCATTTCAATAAGGTCAATGATTGCAGAGAATTGATCTTCAGCACCGATTGGTAACTGAACCGGGTGAGCATTAGCTTGTAGACGATCGTGGATTGTTCCAACTGAATATAGGAAATCCGCACCGATTTTGTCCATTTTATTTACGAATACGACACGTGGTACACCATAAGTTGTAGCTTGGCGCCAAACTGTTTCAGTTTGAGGCTCAACACCTGATTGGGCATCAAGTACAGCTACAGCTCCATCAAGTACACGCAATGAACGTTCAACTTCAACTGTGAAGTCTACGTGTCCTGGCGTATCGATGATGTTTACACGGTGACCTTTCCACTGTGCAGTTGTTGCAGCGGATGTGATCGTGATTCCACGTTCTTGTTCCTGTTCCATCCAGTCCATTTGTGAAGCACCTTCGTGTGTTTCACCAATTTTATGAATTTTACCAGTATAGTATAGAACGCGTTCTGTTGTTGTCGTTTTACCAGCATCGATGTGAGCCATGATACCAATATTACGAGTGTTTGCTAAGGAGAACTCTCTTGCCATTTGTCTTTCTCCTTCCTTTTATAAGGATTTTATAGTGATATATCTTACCAGCGATAATGAGCGAATGCTTTATTAGCTTCAGCCATTTTGTGTGTATCTTCACGTTTCTTAACAGCTGCTCCAGTATTGTTAGCAGCATCCATGATTTCATAAGCTAAGCGCTCTTCCATCGTTTTTTCTCCACGAAGACGAGAGTATTTCACTAACCAACGAAGTCCTAGAGTTGATTTGCGGTCTGGACGCACCTCAACTGGTACTTGGTAGTTAGCTCCACCTACACGGCGTGCTTTTACTTCTAATACAGGCATGATGTTTTTAAGTGCTTGATCGAAAACTTCGATTGACTCATTGCCAGTACGTTCTTTGATTAAATCAAATGCAGAGTAAAGAATTTTTTGTGATTTACCTCTTTGTCCATCAACCATTAATTTGTTGATTAAGCGAGTCACAAGTTTTGAATTATAAATTGGATCTGGTAATACGTCTCTTTTCGTTACAGGTCCTTTACGAGGCATTATATTTCCTCCTTTCAAGAAAGTTCAATTTTTGTTTAAGATTATTTTTTTGCTGCTTTCGGACGCTTAGTACCGTATTTAGAACGGCTTTGCATACGATTGTTAACTCCAGCAGTATCAAGAGCACCACGTACGATATGGTAACGTACCCCTGGTAAATCTTTTACACGACCGCCACGGATAAGAACCACGCTGTGTTCTTGTAGGTTGTGACCGATACCTGGGATATAAGCTGTTACCTCGATACCGTTTGTTAAACGTACACGCGCATATTTACGTAACGCGGAGTTTGGTTTTTTCGGTGTCATAGTTCCCACACGAGTACAAACACCACGTTTTTGCGGAGATGATACGTTAGTTTGTGCTTTTTTAAAGCTGTTGTAGCCTTTGTTAAGTGCTGGAGATTTTGAATTAACCTCTTTAGACTCGCGTCCTTTACGCACTAATTGATTAATAGTAGGCATTACATTTTTCCTCCCTTCACGTTTTCATTTCTAGTACCACACATCCAGGTGGTTCATAAATGGGTAAAAACAAAGTCTTTGCAAATATAATTGCAAAAACATTTTTACTTTTTAATGGCAACAGTTGCTGCTCCGACATCAATACCACATGCTTTGCCAAGCATTCTCATCGAATCAACATATGTGATAGGAACGTCCAATTCTTTGGCGGTCTCAACGACACGCCCAGTCAAGTATATATCTGCATCATCTGCGATGATAACTTCTTGAATTAAATTGTTTTTAAGAGCTCTAACTGCTTGTTTCGTCCCTATAATCACTGACTTTGCCTGTATTACTTTTTCATAAGACATGGTCCATATCCTCCAAAGTTACAGGGTAACATAGGAGCACCTTTGCTATAGTATCATTATTAGTCGGATACTGTCAACTTCTTTCAAAAAAATAATTCAAGCAAAAGGTTTTCCTTATATAATTCTTTTAAGATTATCTATTTGCCTAAAGGGAATATATCCGATCCTCGTACGGCTTTCAGTCAGCCATGAGTAATAAGAGAGACCAGCTCAATAAATTCTGAACCTTCAGCTCCAATAGGATACAGGAGTGTGGTTTTCAGTTTAAATTATTGAGCTGGTCCTTTTCCTTTAATCCACTGTTACAGTATCGGTACTTTCTTCACCAACAACGACAGGGTTTGCTTTTCTGTATCTAAGCATTCCCGTTCCTGCAGGGACAAGTTTACCGATGATGACATTTTCTTTAAGACCAAGCAATTCATCACGTTTTCCTTTAATCGCTGCATCAGTCAAGACTCTGGTTGTTTCTTGGAATGACGCGGCGGACAAGAAGGAATCCGTTTCTAGGGATGCTTTTGTGATACCTAGCAATACAGGACGGCCTGTAGCTGGTAATTTGTTAGTCAGCAATGCATCTGTGTTTGCAGTGGTGAACTGGTTAACATCCAATAATGTTCCTGGAAGCACTTCAGTTTCGCCAGCATCAAGCACACGGACTTTACGCATCATTTGTCTAACCATTACCTCGATATGTTTATCACCGATCTCAACACCTTGCATCCGGTATACTTTTTGAACTTCATGAAGCAGGTATTCCTGAACAGTAAGCACGTCTGTAACCTTCAGCAATTCTTTCGGATCGATAGAACCCTCTGTTAACTCTTCACCGCGACGGACAGGAGTATCAACAGTTACTCTTAAACGCGCAGTGTATGGCGCAGTATATGTGCGTGATTCAACTGCACCTTGAACAACGATTTCCTGTTGTTTATCCCGAATTTCATTAATCGAAACAACTGTTCCTTCGATTTCAGAAATGACAGCTTGACCTTTAGGGTTTCTCGCCTCAAATATTTCTTGGATACGAGGAAGACCTTGAGTGATATCGTCCCCAGCAACCCCACCTGTATGGAATGTACGCATCGTTAACTGTGTACCAGGTTCTCCGATTGATTGAGCGGCAATAATACCGACTGCTTCGCCCACTTCAACTTCTTGACCTGTAGCCAAGTTGCGTCCATAACATTTTTTACATACACCATGGCTGGTGTTACATGTAAAGGCAGAACGGATCCATGCTGTTTCAATTCCAAGTGATTCAATATAATTAGCAAGATCTTCAGTAATAAGATCATTTTCAGCCACGATTACTTCATTTGTTTCTGGATGTTTGATCGCTTTTCTTGCATAACGGCCAATCAGGCGCTCTTCAAGATGCTCAATTATTTCAGTGCCCTCTCTCAAGGCTGAAATTTTCAAGCCGCGGTCGGTTCCACAATCGTCATCACGGATGATGACATCTTGGGCAACGTCAACAAGTCGACGAGTAAGGTAACCGGAATCGGCTGTTTTAAGTGCTGTATCGGCAAGACCTTTACGCGCACCATGTGTAGAGATGAAGTACTCCAACACTGTTAAACCTTCACGGAAACTTGATTTGATCGGTAATTCAATGATACGTCCAGCCGGGTTGGCCATCAAACCACGCATACCCGCAAGCTGCGTAAAGTTGGAAGCATTACCACGGGCACCGGAGTCACTCATCATGAAGATTGGGTTGCGTCGGTCCAATGAGTCCATAAGTTTGGACTGAATGGTATCCTTGGCAGCACTCCAAATTGAAATAACGCGATCATAACGCTCATCCTCTGTAATAAGACCACGTCTGAATTGTTTCAAGACGTTATCCACTTTGGTTTGAGCCTCAGTAATGATTTCTTGTTTTTCTTTTAAAACGACAATATCAGCCACACCAACGGTAATACCAGCTTTTGTCGAATATTTGAATCCAAGATCTTTCATCCGGTCAAGCATTTTGGATGTTTCGGTAATTTTAAAGCGTTTAAAGACTTCCGCAATGATATTTCCAAGAATTTGTTTCTTGAAAGGATCAATAGCAGGTTGAGCCTTAATCAATTCAGGGATATTAGCGCCTTTTTCCACAAAATATTTCTCTGGAGTTTTCGTTTCCAAATTATATCGTGTTGGTTCGTTAATATACGGGAATGATTTTGGTAAAATTTCATTGAAGATCAATTTACCGACAGTGGTAATTAGAAGTTGGCCGTTTTGTTCTTCAGTGAGTGTTTCATTATTTAGTGACGATGCATGTACAGCACAACGGGAATGCAAGTGTACATATCCGTTTTGGTATGCAAGTAATGCTTCACTTGTATCTTTAAAGATCATACCTTCACCGATAGCGCCTTCTCTTTCCAATGTTAAGTAATAGTTACCTAATACCATATCTTGTGAAGGTGTAACGACAGGTTTACCATCTTTAGGGTTCAAAATGTTCTGTGCTGCAAGCATAAGCATGCGTGCTTCGGCTTGGGCTTCAGAAGATAGAGGAACGTGGACCGCCATTTGGTCACCGTCAAAGTCAGCGTTGTAAGCTGTACATACGAGCGGATGCAAACGAATTGCGCGACCTTCAACCAACGTTGGTTCAAATGCTTGGATACCAAGTCTATGAAGTGTCGGTGCACGGTTCAATAGTACTGGGTGTTCTCTAATAACTTCTTCTAGTACATCCCATATTTCAGGAGATAAACGTTCAATTTTACGCTTAGCTGATTTGATGTTATGCGCTAGACCTCTTTGAACAAGCTCCTTCATAACGAATGGTTTGAATAATTCAATCGCCATTTCTTTTGGAAGACCACATTGGTACATCTTTAAGTTTGGTCCGACTACGATAACGGAACGGCCAGAATAATCAACACGTTTACCAAGAAGGTTTTGACGGAAACGTCCTTGTTTACCTTTTAACATGTGAGATAAAGATTTTAACGGACGGTTACCAGGTCCAGTTACCGGACGGCCGCGACGGCCATTATCGATAAGAGCATCGACGGCTTCTTGCAGCATACGCTTCTCGTTTTGAACGATAATGCTTGGTGCTCCAAGATCCAGTAATCTTTTCAACCGATTATTACGGTTGATAACACGGCGATATAAATCATTTAGATCAGATGTGGCAAAACGCCCTCCATCAAGTTGAACCATAGGACGAAGTTCCGGTGGAATGACCGGAAGCACGTCAAGGATCATCCATGAAGGCTCATTTCCGGAGTTACGGAATGCTTCAAGCACTTCCAAGCGTTTGATTGCACGGGTTCTGCGTTGTCCTTGAGCTGTTTTAAGCTCCTCTTTCAACGACTCTACTTCCTTTTCCGTATCAATATCTTGTAAAAGTTTTTTAATAGCTTCCGCACCCATGGCAGCTTGGAACTTCTTACCGTATTTTTCACGGTATGTACGATATTCCTTTTCAGAAAGAAGCTGTTTCTTTTCTAAAGTTGTATCGCCCGTTTCAGTTACTACGTAAGATGCAAAGTAAATAACTTCTTCCAATGCACGTGGAGACATGTCAAGTACAAGTCCCATACGGCTTGGGATACCTTTAAAGTACCATATGTGTGAAACTGGAGCTGCCAGCTCAATATGACCCATACGCTCACGACGCACCTTAGCACGAGTGACTTCAACGCCACAACGGTCACAGACTACGCCTTTATAACGAACACGTTTATATTTTCCGCAATGACATTCCCAGTCCTTTTGAGGTCCAAAAATTCTCTCACAGAATAAACCGTCTTTTTCTGGCTTTAACGTACGATAGTTGATTGTTTCTGGTTTTTTAACTTCTCCATGGGACCAAGAACGAATCTTGTCTGGTGAAGCAAGACCAATTTTCATATACTCAAAATTATTAACGTCTAACAAGGGGCCTACCTCCCTTTTAATCTCCAGGTTTAACCCTTGATTGCCGTCAAATATCAGGCAATCTTACACCGGATGATGGTTGATTGAATCAATAAGGCTCTAACAAGGCAGCATGATCTTCAAAGGAACATCTTGCTGCCAGTCAGAGCGGGTAATATATAACTAGATATGTTTATAATTTTATTCTTTGACAGGTGCCCCTACTTCGGAAGCAACCATATCTTTAGTTTCTGAATCAAGGCTTAATTTGTCTGCTTGGTTGGCTTCTTCTTCATCTTCCAAATCACGCATTTCGATTTCACGATCTTCAGCATTAAGAATTTTAACATCCAATCCTAAACTTTGAAGCTCCTTAATCAATACTTTGAAGGACTCAGGAACGCCTGGCTCAGGGACATTTTCGCCTTTGACAATCGCTTCGTAAGTTTTAACACGACCTACGACATCATCTGATTTAACGGTTAGGATTTCTTGTAATGTATAAGCAGCACCATAAGCTTCAAGTGCCCATACTTCCATCTCACCGAAACGCTGTCCACCAAATTGCGCTTTACCACCAAGTGGCTGTTGCGTAACAAGGGAGTAAGGTCCAGTTGAACGTGCATGAAGTTTATCATCGACCATATGTGCCAGTTTGATCATATACATGACACCAACTGATACACGGTTATCGAATGCTTCACCTGAACGGCCATCATAAAGGACAGTTTTTGCATCACGGGACATTCCGGCTTCTTCAATCGTACCCCAAACATCTTCCTCAGTGGCACCATCGAATACAGGAGATGCTACATGAATGCCAAGTGCGCGTGCAGCCATACCTAAGTGAAGCTCCAACACCTGACCGATGTTCATACGTGAAGGTACACCCAATGGGTTTAACATGATGTCGACTGGAGTGCCATCTGGTAAATAAGGCATATCTTCTTCAGGAAGGATCCTAGAGATTACCCCTTTGTTACCATGTCGTCCAGCCATTTTATCGCCTTCATGGATTTTACGTTTTTGAACGATATATACACGTGCTAATTGGTTTACACCAGGAGGCAGTTCATCGCCGTCTTCTCTGTTGAATACTTTAACATCAAGAACGATTCCGCCGCCGCCGTGAGGTACACGAAGTGATGTATCCCTTACTTCACGTGCTTTTTCACCGAAGATTGCATGTAATAGACGTTCCTCAGCAGTCAGTTCCGTTACACCTTTTGGCGTCACTTTACCAACGAGAAGGTCTCCGTCTTTCACTTCAGCACCCACACGGATAATTCCTCGCTCATCAAGATTGCGAAGCGCATCTTCCCCTACGTTAGGGATATCACGGGTGATTTCTTCAGGCCCTAATTTTGTATCGCGTGATTCAGATTCATATTCTTCAATATGAATAGAAGTGTACACATCATCTTTAACCAATCGTTCACTCATGATGATGGCATCTTCATAGTTATATCCATCCCATGTCATGAAGGCAACCAATACGTTACGTCCAAGTGCCAACTCACCCTGTTCCATTGAAGGACCATCAGCAAGAATCTCACCTTTTACGACGTTGTCGCCAACACTGACGATAGGGCGTTGATTATAGCACGTTCCTTGGTTAGAACGAATGAATTTTAATAGACGGTATTTATCAAGGTTTCCTTTTACTTGCTGTCCGTCAACTTCACTTACCCTACGTACCCATACTTCACGTGATTCAACGTGTTCTACGATACCAGGGTGTTTACAAATGACAGCAGCACCGGAGTCTTTCGCTGAAACATACTCCATACCCGTCCCAACTCGAGGGGCTTCCGGTTGCAGCAAAGGCACCGCTTGACGTTGCATGTTAGCTCCCATAAGGGCACGGTTGGAGTCATCATTCTCCAAGAAAGGAATACATGCTGTCGCAGCAGATACAACCTGTTTAGGAGATACATCCATGTAATCGACGCGATCACGCGGAACAACGGTATTTTCACCGCGGAAACGTGCAACAACATCATTATCAAGGAATGATCCGTCATCTGATAGACGTACATTCGCTTGGGCAACTACATAATTATCTTCCTCATCAGCTGTTAAGTAATCGATTTGGCTTGTAATTTTGCCTGTTTCAGGGTCCACACGGCGATATGGTGTTTCAATGAAGCCATATGGGTTAACCTTTGCAAAACTGGATAATGAGTTAATCAAACCAATATTCGGTCCCTCAGGCGTTTCAATTGGACACATGCGGCCATAGTGGGAGTAATGAACGTCACGTACTTCAAAGCCAGCACGCTCACGTGTCAGACCACCAGGTCCCAATGCAGATAGACGACGTTTATGCGTCAATTCAGCCAACGGGTTCGTTTGATCCATGAATTGAGAAAGCTGTGAGCTTCCAAAGAATTCTTTAATAGATGCAATAACTGGACGAATGTTAATTAGTTGCTGTGGAGTGATTGTATTCGTATCCTGAATAGACATTCTTTCACGAACGACACGTTCCATACGAGATAAACCAATTCTAAATTGGTTTTGCAGCAATTCACCAACAGAACGCAGACGACGGTTTCCTAAATGGTCAATATCATCTGTGATTCCTACACCATGCAATAAGTTAAAGAAATAACTGATGGAAGAAATGATATCAGCCGGTGTAATGTTTTTAACCTGGTCGGTCACGTAAGCATTACCGATGATATTGATCACTTTTTCGCCTTCAGCATCGTTTGGTGCAAACACTTTAATAGGTTGAAGAAGAGTTTCTTCTTCTACTACACCACCTGATGGATGGAATGTTTTGAATCCGATTCCAGCTTCGATATGAGGCAGAATCCTATCAAGGGTCCGACGATCAAGCATTGTACCTTTTTCGACGATGATTTCACCTGTTTCAGGGTCAATCAAAGTCTCCGCAATACGTTGTCCGAATAAACGGTTCTTAATATGCAGTTTTTTGTTTATTTTATAACGGCCTACATTAGCTAAATCATAACGTTTCGGATCAAAAAAGCGTGATACTAAAAGACTTTTCGCGTTTTCGACAGTAGGCGGTTCACCTGGGCGTAGACGCTCATAGATTTCCAGTAATGCTTTTTCCACACTCTCAGTGTTGTCCTTTTCGAGAGTGTTACGAAGGTATTCGTTGTCTCCGATTAAATCGATGATTTCTTGATCAGTTCCGAATCCAAGGGCACGCATCAATACCGTAATCGGTAATTTCCTGGTGCGATCGATTCTAACATACACAACATCCTTGGCGTCTGTTTCATATTCGAGCCATGCGCCACGGTTAGGAATTACGGTCGCAGAGAAACCAAGCTTACCGTTTTTATCCATTTTCCCATTGTAGTAAACACTCGGTGAGCGCACTAATTGGGATACAATTACCCGTTCAGCACCATTGATGACAAATGTACCTGTTTCAGTCATCAGCGGGAAGTCTCCCATAAATACATCCTGGTCTTTCACTTCCCCTGTTTCTTTGTTAACAAGGCGCACTTTCACACGAAGTGGTGCAGAATACGTAACATCGCGTTCTTTTGTTTCTTCCACAGAATACTTCGGCTCAGCTAAGCTGTAATCGATGAATTCTAACGATAAATTACCTGTAAAATCCTCAATAGGAGAAATATCCTGGAACATTTCCTTTAAACCTACATCTAGAAACCATTGATAAGAAGCTGTTTGAATTTCAATCAGATTCGGAAGATCCAAAACCTCACTGATTCTTGCATAACTTCTACGTTGGCGGTGTCGTCCATACTGAACAAGTTGACCTGTCAACTGATTCACCCCTTAAATCAAGCGTTATAAGGATCCATTTGCCTCGGAAAAGGAATCATTTCCATAGACAAAAAGAAAATGGTTTTTATTTTAAAAACCACTATTTCTCATAAAACGAACTATTATTTATATATTTTTCCCATATTATCCATTGGTTATACACCAATGGTATAAAAATTGCATAGTTACGGAATTATATATATGCATTTTATAATACTAACATAGCGAAAATTTAGAGTCAAACCTTTTTGGATAATAGTATATAGTAACCCTTTTTCTTAATTGGCACCTCAATATTTCCAAATAATTGCTCCATTTTATCCATTGCGGATGGAGCACCTTGTTTTTTTTGAATGACAACCCATAATTCTCCACCAGCTACCAAACTGCGATAGCTTTCTTCTAAAATTTCGTGGACTACACTTTTGCCTGCGCGAATGGGAGGGTTCGTAAGAATTGCCGCGAATTGATTGGAGCCAACTTTGTCAAAACGATCACTTTCGTAAATCTTCACATTTGCGATCCCATTAGAAGCGGCATTCTCTTTTGACAATTCAACTGCTCGGCTATTTATATCAATCATTTCTAGCGTTCTATCGGGATAAGCTGCCGCAATCGATATTCCGATTGGGCCATAACCGCAACCAACATCGAGAATATCTCCTTCCACAGCTTCATTAAGGTTAAAACTCTCAACCAAAAGACGCGATCCGAAATCAACTTCCTTTTTCGAAAAAACACCATTATCACTTTTAAAGCGAAAGGCACGTCCCTTTAATGTGAAATCCCAAAATTTCGGATTACTTACGACATCCGGTTTATGTGAGTAGTAATGCTCTGTCAGAGTCATCTCCCCCTATCAGAAAGGAATATTGAAGATTTAATGAGAGAAGAGAATTGAAGAATGGATGCTTGCACGCCGGAATGTTTGAAAAACTAAACCCTTTAATCAAACCATTAACGGCTTTTTTTCGTCATTTCTTTAAAATGAAGAAAAAAAGCCCGCCAGTGATAGCGAGCTTTTTGTTTATGCAAGATTACTTAACTTCAACGCCAGCTCCAACTTCTTCAAGTTTAGCTTTAACTTCTTCAGCTTCTTCTTTAGAAGCGCCTTCTTTGATTGCTTTTGGAGTGTTGTCAACAAGTTCTTTTGCTTCTTTAAGTCCAAGACCTGTTACTTCACGTACAGCTTTGATAACTTTGATTTTTTGATCTCCAGCAGATGTAAGGATTACATCAAACTCAGTTTGCTCTTCAGCAGCAGCGCCACCAGCAGCAGCTACAGCTACAGGTGCAGCAGCAGTTACGCCAAATTCTTCTTCGATTGCTTTTACAAGGTCGTTTAATTCTAAAACAGTCATGTTTTTAACTGCTTCTAAGATTTGATCTTTAGTCATTTTTATTTCCTCCTCGAAATGGTTGGTTTTTTTTTGAATCAATAGGCTAAATAAGCGATTAGCTTACGCGCCTTGTTCTTCTTTTTGATCTGCAACTGCTTTTGTAGCAAGAGCAAGTCCGCGCATAGGTGCTTGTAGCACGCTGAGTAGCATTGAAAGTAGGCCTTCGCGTGAAGGTAGTTCTGCAAGAGCTTTAATTTCTTCAGCAGTTGCAACATTTCCTTCGATAACTCCAGCTTTGATTTCTAAAGCTTCATGTTTTTTCGCAAAATCGTTAAGGATTTTTGCTGGCGCAATAACATCTTCAGTTGAGAATGCAATTGCGTTTGGTCCTGTTAATGATTCGTTCAAAGCGCTAAGTTCAGCACTTTCCGCAGCACGACGAGTCATAGAGTTTTTGTAAACTTTAAACTCAACGCCAGCTTCACGAAGTTGCTTACGAAGTTCTGTTAATTCAGCAACAGTCAATCCACGGTAGTCAACAACTACTGTTGATTGGCTTGCAGTTAATTTATCAGTAATCTCAGCAACGATTTTTTGCTTTTGTTCAATAATTGCGTTCATCCTTACACCTCCTGTAGATTTGCTTGAAAACATTTATACCGTTTCAAAGAAAAAGCCTTCATCTCTATTGCAGACATGAAGGCAGTAATTTCAAAAGTCATAGTCAAGGACTATTATTATCGAATTACCTCGGCAGGGAATTAAGCTCGTAACGAGCACCTACTGTCTACGGTACAAATGATATTCATTTATTCACAACAAAACTTATTATAACAATAATAGTTTTGGAATGTCAATTATTTATTGAAAGTAGAAGGATCAACTTTCACGCCAGGGCCCATAGTAGTTGTTACAGAAACGTTTTTCATGTAAGTCCCTTTAGCAGCCGCAGGTTTAACTTTCATTAATGTATCATAGATAGTCGTGAAGTTTTCCACTAGTTTAGCATCTTCGAAAGATACTTTACCGATTGGAGCGTGGATGTTACCAGCTTTATCTACGCGGTATTCAACTTTACCAGCTTTGATTTCATTAACAGCTTTCGTTACGTCGAATGTTACTGTACCAGTTTTAGGGTTAGGCATTAATCCTTTAGGTCCTAATACACGGCCAAGTTTACCAACTTCACCCATCATGTCTGGAGTCGCTACGATTACATCGAATTCGAACCATCCTTGTTGGATTTTGTTGATGAAGTCAGATTCGCCAACGTAGTCAGCACCAGCAGCTTCCGCTTCTTTTGCTTTTTCGCCTTTAGCGAACACTAATACGCGTTGAGTTTTACCAGTACCATTCGGAAGCACAACAGCTCCACGAATTTGTTGGTCAGCTTTCTTAGGGTCTACACCTAAACGGAAAGCAACTTCAACAGTCGCATCGAATTTTGCGAAGTTTGCTTTTTTAGCAACTTCGATTGCTTCAGTTACAGCATAAGCCTTAGAAACTTCTACAAGCTTAGCTGCTTCAAGATACTTTTTACCTTTTTTCGCCATGATATAAATCCTCCTAAATTGTGGTTTTAACGGAATGACCTCCCACGAATAAAGGTTGCGAGTATCAATCGCAACCCCGTAGAAACAAATAGCAATTACATGGATTAGTCTTCGATGACAATACCCATGCTGCGAGCAGTACCTTCAACCATACGCATTGCAGCTTCAACGCTTGCAGCGTTTAGGTCAGGCATTTTAGTTTCAGCAATCTCGCGCACTTGATCACGCTTGACTGTAGCAACTTTTTTACGGTTAGGTTCACCAGAACCAGACTCGATACCAGCTACTTTCTTAAGCAATACTGCAGCCGGTGGAGTTTTTGTAATGAATGTAAATGAACGGTCTTCAAATACCGTGATTTCAACAGGAATAATTAGACCAGCTTGATCTGCTGTACGAGCGTTGAACTCCTTACAGAATCCCATGATGTTTACACCAGCTTGACCTAATGCAGGACCGACCGGCGGTGCAGGATTCGCTTTACCAGCAGGAATTTGCAATTTAACCATTTTAATTACTTTTTTAGCCACGAGACACACCTCCTTATAAGTCCGTGATGTGGTAATAGGGTAATACCCTCCCACTCATCTTGAATTCTTTATATATTAATAAAGAATGCTTGTATCGTTGAGGCCTAAAAATTGAAACATACTGACCTTTGAAATTTTACCACTTTCAAAAGGCAATTTCAAGTTTTTTTCCGTTTATAATTTTTCCACCTGATTAAAATCAAGTTCAACCGGTGTATCACGACCGAACATATTGACTAGGACCCTTACTTTCCCTTTGTCTTTATCAAGTTCTTCAATCGGCCCTGCAAAGGTTGCAAATGGTCCTTCTTTAACTTGAACCGTATCACCGAGTTCAAAATCAACTTCGATTTTACTTTCATCTACGCCCATTCGTTTAAGAACGACTTCAATTTCTTCCGGCAGCAATGCAGTCGGTTTTGACCCAGCTCCAGATGAACCTACGAAACCTGTTACGCCAGGCGTATTCCGGACAACATACCATGAATCATCCGTCATGATGATCTCAACCAATACATAACCTGGAAACACTTTCTTTTTGGTCACTTTCTTTTTGCCATCTTTCACTTCTGTTTCTTCTTCTTCTGGAACTACAACGCGAAAGATCTTGTCTTCCATCCCCATAGTTTCAACACGTTTTTCCAAGTTAGCCTTAACTTTGTTCTCGTAACCTGAATAGGTGTGAACTACATACCAATTCTTTTCCATGTGTTAGGACTTTATCGTCCTTCCCTCCCTGCAATCAATCATTTTCTTTATTAATCTTTATCTTTGAACGTTTTAGCCAAAAAACCATACCGGCGTCAACCCGACTTAGCTAGAATATATTGTGATGATTCATATTACAGCAGTGCTCGATTTTGATCTTCTTCACTTCTTAAAAAAGACAAATTAAAAAACCCGTTTCCGGGCTTTTCTGCTGACACATATTATTCTATCACTATTATACCTTATTTTCGAATCTCTTATTCAATAACCAAGCGAATTAATTCAGAAATGCCCAAATCGACCACTGTAAAGAATAAAGCCATAAACACTACAGTCGTTACTACCACGATTGTATATTTGGTAAGCTCCTTGCGTTTCGGCCAGCTTACCTTTTGCATTTCGCGAGCTACTCCGCTGAAAAATTCGGTAAAACGTTTCATGAATGTATCCTCCAAGCATTAGAAGCTTCTGTCAATCTATTTATAAAACGGTTATTTCGTTTCTTTATGAATCGAGTGTGAGTTGCACGTACTGCAAAATTTCTTGATTTCCAGTCGTTCGCCGCTTGTCGATTGTTTGCTCTCATAACTATAATTCCTTGAACCGCAATCAGTGCAGGCAAGAACTATTTTTTTTCGCATTAGATACACCTATCCTATCTACTATATCCATAAAACCTTATCACGACTGTTTTTTATTGTCAATATCAAAGCGGGTTTAGCCCATTATGGACACCGGAAATCAAAACATAGGTTTACTTAACATCCATTAAAAAATCTTAGTGAATAATAAACTTCCATGTGGAGAAGGGACAGATGAAATTAAGCGGAAAAAGCGGAGGGATTATAAACTGATTTCCCTTACTTCCAGATAGCGCTCGAGCTTTCTTTTCACCCGCTGAAGGGCGTTGTCGATTGACTTAACATGCCGGTTCAACTCTTCCGAAATTTCTTGGTAGGTTTGCCCATCCAGGTAAAGAGCTAACACTTTTCTCTCAAGATCACTCAGGAGCTCGGCCATCTTTAATTCGATATCGTCAAACTCTTCTTGGTTGATGATCAGTTCTTCCGGGTCCAAAACTTTCGTACCCGATATAATATCCATTAGAGTTCGGTCCGATTCCTCATCATAAATGGGCTTGTCCAGGGAAACATAGGAATTGAGCGGAATATGTTTTTGACGTGTTGCTGTTTTGATAGCTGTAATGATCTGCCTTGTAATGCATAGTTCTGCAAATGCTTTAAAAGAAGATAACTTATCCCCTTTAAAATCACGGACTGCTTTATATAAACCAATCATACCTTCTTGCACGATGTCTTCCTTATCGGCACCAATCAAGAAATAAGTCCTTGCCTTCGCTCTTACAAAATTACGATACTTTTGGATCAAATAATCCAGTGCTTCACTGTCTCCAGTGTGCACCAACCCTATCAATTCATCATCCTCAAACTGCAGATACTTTTCGTTCAGCTTCATTCCGAATTTGAGACCCACATTATATCCCCCTGACCTGACTCAGATAGAAATATTATACAGCAGGTAAATTTTACCCGTCAATGGTTCATATTTTACCTCGGCGCCATTTTTCGAAAATTTCTGCCACTTCTTCACTTAAAGGAATTTTAGCCACGGGTCTTATCGTCGTTGTTTTTCTTACATCTTTCTTGATTTCGCCTTGAATTTCTTCCATTTCAATAAGCAGTTCACGAGCGGATTTCCTTAGGGCCCCTTGGCCAAAGATCACCCACTGTTCCGTGAAGTCGGAAGTTGCCACTTGAATTTGCGTTTTGACATTATTCAGTTCAATAGCCATCTTTTCTATTCTTTCATCCGCAGTTTCATTTTCTTTTGTAAAAATTACATCAACATTGTGATTTTTGAATATGCGGGCAATTCCCTGAACATATTGAGCGTCAAATACGACAATTACACGGAATCCGGTAAATGCTTGATATTCCGCCATCATTTCTATCAATCGATCTCTTGCAGCAGCAAGATCCCGTTCTTTTAATTCTCTCAGTTCCGGCCAAGCTCCAATAATGTTATAACCGTCCACCAACAGAATATTCATTGCATCATTGCCCTAGGGGATTTCTTTTTCTATAAACCTCATACATCAATAAACCGGCTGCTACCGATGCATTTAACGAAGTTACTTGTCCTGCCATAGGGAGACGGATGAGAAAATCACATTTATCCTTCATTAACCGGGCCATGCCTTTTCCTTCGCTGCCGATAACAAGTCCGATAGGCATCTTTCCATCCATGTTACGGTAATCATCGCTGCCTTTCGCGTCGGTACCGACTATCCATACCCCACGCTCTTTCAACTCTTCCACTGCTCTTGCCAAATTTGTAACGCGAGCTACCGGAATATATTCGATTGCACCCGTCGAAGCTTTTGCCACTGTTGCCGTCAAGCCCACCGCTCTTCTTTTTGGTATGATGATTCCATGGGCCCCGACTGCATCAGCCGTCCTCATGATCGAACCTAAATTATGCGGGTCTTCAACTTCATCAAGGATCATGAAAAAAGGTGCTTCGTCCCGTTCAGCCGCTTTTGCGAATAGGTCATCCAATTCCACATATTCATATGCAGCCACTTGTGCGATAACGCCTTGATGGATGCCTTCTGCCATTTGGTCAATTTTTTTCTTCGGTACGATTTGCACGAATACCTTCTTTTCCTTCGCCAGACCGATTAGTGGTTGCATCGAGCCTTTTTGTGAGCCCTCGGCTATCCAGATTTTATTAATATCCCGTTCGGAGCGAAGTGCTTCCAATACGGGGTTTCTGCCAATGATATATTCTTCGCTCATGGGTTACTCCCCTTTTCTTCTTCAATGTATTCAATGGATTTTTTGATGAGTTCTTCCATTCTTTCTATTCGACCTGATAAATACAAAAATCCCATAAGTGCCTCGAAGGCTGTACTGTAGCGATATGTTTGCACATCTGTATTCTTCGGTACCGAACCGGATTTTGCATTTCGGCCGCGCCGAACGACAGCCGATTCCTCTTCCGATAACCAATCTGACTCCAGAAAAAAGTGGATGATTTTATTTTGCGCTTTAGCAGCTACAAAAGATGTAGCTTTTTTGTGAAGTAGATTGGGCTTGACCGCTCCTTTTTGAATGAGGTGATGCCGTATATACGTTTCGTATACAGCATCACCTATATATGCTAAAGCAAGACTGTTCAGCATTTTTGCATCTACCTTACTATCGTAATGAAGCATTAATTACCCTCTTTTCCATCTTGTACCTTGAGGGGTATCCTCTAATATGATATTCATGTTTTTCAAGCGATCACGAATTTCATCAGATAACCCAAAGTTGCGGTCTTTCCGCGCTTGAATTCTCTGCTGTATCAACCCTTCAATTTCTTCATCCAATAGCCCCTCTTCTCCAAGAGACAAACCCAGGACAGAAAATAAGTTGTTGAATTTATCAAGGAAAGCCTCAATCACTTCCTTGTCTGTGTTTTTCTCCATCAAGTAATAATTTGCCTGTTTGGAAAGTTCAAAGAGTATGGATATTGCATTAGCTGTGTTGAAATCATCGTCCATTTCCTTAATGAATTGTTCATGTAATTCATTCAGCTTCTCCAACCAAACATCATTATTCTCAGTCAATCCGTCACTTACTTGAAGACGATGCTTTAAGTTTTGATATGATGTCCTTAAGCGATCAAGGGACGCTTTTACATTTTCAAGCACTTCTTCACTATAATTGATGGGATGACGGTAATGTACAGATAACATAAAGAAGCGTAGCACTTGTGGATCATGCTTCTGAATGATGTCATGCACAAGGACGAAATTGCCTAAGGACTTAGACATTTTTTCATTCTCAATATTTATATACCCATTATGCATCCAATAATTCGCAAACGTTTTACCCGTCAATGCTTCGGATTGTGCAATTTCATTTTCATGATGCGGGAAAGCCAGATCTTGACCTCCTGCATGAATATCGATTGTATCGCCCAAATACTTTTTGACCATTGCGGAGCATTCGATATGCCAGCCAGGACGCCCCTTACCCCATGGGCTCTCCCAAGATATTTCATCATCCTTGGCCTTTTTCCAAAGGGCAAAATCAAGGGCATCTTGTTTTTTCTCCCCTATTTCAATACGTGCCCCCACTCGCAGCTCATCGATGGACTGATGTGAAAGTTTTCCATACCCCTCAAACTTACGAGTGCGGTAATACACATCCCCTTCAGATTCATAAGCGAATCCTTTCTCAATTAATGCCGAGATGAATTCAATGATTGCATCCATGTTCTCCATTACGGTTGGGTGAGCATCCGCTTTTTTGCAACCCAATGCTGACACGTCTTCAAAATAAGCCTTGATGAAACGCTCTGATATGGTAGGGACATCTTCCCCCAATTCTTTTGCCGCACGAATCAGCTTATCATCCACATCCGTAAAGTTCGAAACGAATTGCACATCATAACCACGGTAATCCAAATACCTACGAACTGCATCGAATACGATTGCTGGTCTTGCATTACCAATATGAATGTAATTATAGACAGTTGGTCCGCATACGTACATCTTCACCTTTCCCTCTTCAATCGGGACGAAGGTTTCCTTTTTTCTTGTAGCTGTGTTATATATTTTAATCGCCATATTATAGACTCCTTTCTTCCTGCTTCTGCTCAGCCAACTTCGCTCTTAAGGCCCTGATTTCACTATCCAATTCCTTAAAGCGATCAGCGATTGGATCAGGAAGATCTGAATGATTTAGGTCTTTTTTGATTTTGATGCCATCTTGAATGACCACTTTGCCTGGAATGCCCACCACTGTAGAATTAGGCGGCACTTCCTTTAAAACGACCGATCCTGCACCGATTTTTGAGTTTTCCCCAACAGTGATGGAACCCAGCACTTTTGCTCCTGTAGCAATCAACACATTATCCTTTATCGTAGGATGTCGTTTTCCCTTTTCCTTTCCTGTCCCCCCAAGGGTTACACCTTGAAAGACAGATACATTGTCGCCAATCTCACAAGTTTCGCCAATGACGATCCCCATTCCATGGTCAATGAAGAAACGACGGCCAATGGTAGCCCCTGGATGAATTTCAATTCCGGTAAAAAACCGACTGATTTGAGATATACTTCTTGCCAGGAAAAAGAATTTCTTCTTAAATAGTGCGTGAGCCATCCTATGACTCCAAATTGCATGTAAACCCGCGTACGTCAATATGACTTCCAAATAGCTGCGCGCAGCAGGATCTTGATCAAAAACCACTTCGATATCCTCTTTAAACATCTTTAACAAAATGATTCCCCCTATGTTCCGTCCTTTTCCAACATCCCCTTTTGAAGCTTTTAAAGCATATAAAAAAGCGTCTCTGTCCAAATAGACAGAGACGCTTAAAGCGCGGTTCCACTCTGTTTGGAATGTAAGAATCAGGTAAAGCTTTTTCCTGTTTTTCCATCCCCAACTTTAATCCCTGTAACGGAGGACATTCCGCCTGTGCCTACTATAGGTTAGTTCAGCAAAGGACTCAAGGGTGCATTTCAGAAAACGAGAGGCTTGAACCACTTTCAGCAGGTTATGGTTCTCTCTAAAAAGCTTCGTTTACTTACTTCTCCCCATCTACGCGTTCTTTTGTAAGATTATTAAATACTATATTACATTTTCGACAAATTGTTAATATAAAATACTCTGAATACGCTGTTTAATTTTTTCTTTGCCCAGTAATGAAATCGCCTTAGGCAAGTCAGGACCATGTGTTTGACCCGTGACGGCCGCCCTTATCGGCATAAATAATTTTTTCCCTTTATGACCTGTGCTTTTTTGTACGGCTTTAATCGATTTCTTGATTTCATCCGCGTTAAATTCTTCAAGCCCTTCGATCTCCTGAAGGAAAGCTTTCATGACTTCCGGTACCTGTTCTTCAGCCAGTACTTCCTTAGCTTCTTCCTCGAACACGACCTCATCCTTGAAAAATAGTTCAGATAGCTCAACTATTTCCGCTCCATAGCTCATCTGCTCTTGAAAAAGGGAAACTAGCCCATGTACCCACTCTTCTTCTTCGGCAGTCAGTGTCGCTGAAACCTTCCCGGCTTTAATTAAGTGAGGCATTGACAATTCCACTGCACGATTTCCGTCCAATTGCTTCACATATTGGTTATTCATCCATGTAAGCTTTTGTTTATCGAAAAGTGCAGGTGATTTAGACAACCGATCAGCATCGAATAGATTAATGAATTCTTCCTTCGTGAAAATCTCTTCTTCCCCGACCGGAGACCATCCTAGTAATGTAATGAAATTGAATAAAGCTTCAGGTACATAACCAAGCTCTTCATATTGCTCAATGAATTGAATGATCGACTCATCACGTTTACTCAGTTTCTTCCTGCTTTCGTTTACAATCAGCGTCATATGTCCGAATACCGGCGGTTCCCAGCCGAAAGCTTCATAAATCATCAATTGTTTTGGAGTATTGGAGATATGATCATCACCGCGAAGGACATGGGAAATCTTCATCAAGTGATCATCGACGGCCACTGCAAAGTTATAGGTTGGAATGCCATCTTTTTTAACGATGACAAAATCACCAAAGCCATCTGTTTCAAACGAAACGTCGTCCTTAACCATATCTTTGAAAGTAAGGACCTTCCCAGCTGGAACGGCAAAACGAATGCTAGGCTTTCTTCCTTCAGCCACTAGTTTCGCTTGCTCTTCTTCAGTTAAATGCTTGCACTTCCCTGAATATTTTGGCGTTTCATTACGCTCGACCTGTCCTTCACGTTCAGCTTCAAGCTCTTCTTCCGTACAATAGCATTTATATGCCAAACCCTTATCTAAAAGCTCTTGATACAATTCCTGATAAAGGTCGTTCCTTTCGGATTGACGATATGGCCCGTATTCACCGCCAACATCAACACCTTCATCCCAATCCATACCAAGCCATTTCAAATATTTAAGCTGACTTTCTTCTCCGCCTTCAATATTTCTCTTTTGGTCGGTATCTTCAATACGGATGATGAATTTCCCGCCTTTATTTCGTGCGTATAAATAATTAAATAAAGCAGTCCGTGCATTACCAATATGTAAATGTCCAGTCGGACTCGGTGCATAGCGAACTCGAATATCGCTGCTCATGATATATATAGACCTCCCAGTCGTTCTATTCTATTGTATATATTATCATTTAAATACATTGGGATAAAGGCATCCACTCTAAAAACGAATTTAGTTTGATTTAACCAATAAGACCACAGCCTGTGCCGCGATTCCTTCGCTCCTGCCTGTAAATCCAAGTTTCTCGGTAGTGGTCGCCTTTACATTAATTCTGTCTATCGACTCATCTAAAAGTTCAGCAATCCTGCCTCGCATTTCCTCAATATACGGTGCCATTTTCGGGCTTTGTGCAATGATTGTACAGTCCGCATTGCCTAGGGAATATCCTTCTTTTTTTACAATCGCCCAAATATACTGCAGCAGTTTTGCCGAATCAGCATCTTTAAATTCAGGATCGGTATCCGGAAAATGCTTACCGATATCCCCTGCACCAATTGCCCCCAAGCAGGCATCAGCAACAGTATGCAGAAGGACATCCGCATCCGAATGCCCTAGCAAACCTTTCTCATACGGAATCGTAATCCCGCCAATAATCAAAGGTCTGCCCTCCACAAGCTGATGAACGTCATATCCTTGTCCTATTCTAAACATATCATTCTCCCCAATCATCGTTTTCCATGTTGTTTATGTAAAATCGCTTCTGCAAAATATAGGTCTTCCTGAGTCGTAATTTTAATATTATCATAATTGCCCTCAATAATAACTACCTGTTCATTGATCCGCTCTAGCAAACTTGCATCATCCGTCCCTAAAAACGCTTCCGCTTCTGCCTGTTCATATGCCCTTTTTAATATGGATACACGAAAAGCTTGTGGAGTTTGTACCGCCCACAAGCTTGATCGTTCCACAGTTTCCACTACCTTTTTATTTGCCGCTTTTTTAATCGTATCCTTAACGGGCACTGCAATTACGGCACCTCCATGAAGGGAGGCGGCAGTAGTCAATTCACTGATTTGCCCAAGATTGATAAAAGGGCGGGCACCGTCGTGGACCAGAATGATTTCTTCTCCTGCATGTTGCAGTCCATTATGAACGCTTTGTTGGCGCTCCTTGCCACCCATGACCAGTTTCTTGACCTTTTTAAGTCCATATGCTGCTATCAATTGACTAAAATAATCCTTTTCTGCCGGGTTTATCGAAAGGATAATCCCCCGACAGTCAGGATCTTCTTCGAAGACACGCAGTGTATAAACAATAATCGGGATGCCCGATAGTTCAATAAAAAGTTTATTCTTGCCCGCCTTCATTCTTTTGCCTTGTCCAGCCGCAGGTATCACTACTTCATAAAACATAACGGTTTCTCCTACTCTTCTTTATAATGCTTTTTCTAATAGTTTCGGTTTAGCGAATATCATTCGGCCTGCAGATGTTTGCAATACACTTGTGACAAGTACATCGATGCGTTTCCCGATATGGTCACGGCCACCCTCGACAACGATCATCGTGCCATCGTCTAAATAAGCGATGCCCTGGTTCTGCTCTTTCCCGTCCTTGATGACCTGAACATTCATCTCTTCCCCAGGAAGTACAACAGGTTTAACGGCATTGGCCAGGTCATTGATATTAAGGACCGCCACATTTTGAAACTCGCATACTTTGTTTAAATTGAAATCATTGGTAACGACCATTCCGCCCGATATTTTGGCAAGCTTCACCAGTTTACTGTCCACTTCCTGAATGTCTTCAAAATCCCCTTCGTACATCTCCACTTTAATCGGAAGGTCTTTTTGAATCCGATTCAAGATATCCAAACCACGTCTCCCACGATTCCTTTTCAATGCATCAGATGAATCGGCAATGTGCTGCAGTTCGTTTAATACGAATTGAGGAATGACTATTGTACCCTCGAGAAAGCCTGTCTGACAGATATCCGCAATTCTACCGTCAATGATGACGCTTGTATCGAGAATCTTCAACCGCTTGCTATACCCCTCTTCATCCTCTTCGCTTGCTTCACCGTCAGTATTTTTTTTCTTATTGCTTTTCGTGAATAAATTCAATAGTTCATCACGTTTTTTAAAGCCCACCTGGAAACCAAGATAACCAAATAAAAGCGTAAGGATGATAGGAACCACTGTATTTAAAATAGGAACCTTGATGGCACTAAAGGCGGAGCCAACCAAGAACGCCGCAAGCAGTCCCACTAAAAGACCGACGCTGCCAAAGATTATATCCGTACTTGGTATCTTTACAAGCTGTTCCTCCAGCCACTTCATAAAATAGATCACATGATCTACTGCCCAAAAAGTAATAAGATAAAAGATAATGGCACCCAACAGTACACTTACATAAGGATTGTTTATTAAAGCAATATCGTCTGCATGTAAAACAATTAATAATTCTGGAATAAGTAACATACCAAGTGTTCCGCCGACTATTAAGAAGCATGCTTGTATAATGCGTTTTAACATCCCTTTCACCTCCCTCTACTCATTATTGACCAATAAAATAAAATGAAACCTTCGAAAATTCGTTTTCATTATATACGTTAAATTCACTTAAGGAATTAGTGGATTTACAAATATGAATTCTTCTCTTTTTCGTAATATTAGCCTAGCACCCTGAGTTTTGAGTGTCAAAAATAAACACCAATCAATTTCAGGATAATTCAGGAAAATTTTGAAGGTCAGCTGCACTTTACATCCTTCTATTTGTGACCAGTTGATTTTTTAAAATGCGGAGTCCTTCTTTGATTTTATTGGCCCGGACTTCGCCTATACCCTCCACATCGTCAAGGTTTTCAACCGTTGCTTTATTGACTTCACTAAAGCTTCCGAACTGTTTCACTAAATTTTCGATGATCAAACCCGGCAAGCGTGGGATTTTATGAAGAATACGGTAACCACGGGGATGTACTGACTCATCAAGATGTATGTATCCATGATAGCCCAGCACCTTTAGAAGAATGCTTTCATCCAGTTTTTCCTGCATGGCCAACTCTTGAAGCCTAAAAATGATTTCCTCAGGATTTTCATCATTACTGGAGGTATAATCCTTGATAAGCCATTTCCCTTCCGTTTCAATATCTGCCAGGATTTCATTCATTTGCAAACGGATCAATCTTCCTTCCGTCCCAAGCTCATTAAGGTACGTTAATAGCTCCGCCTTGATTCTGAGCACCATTACATAACGGTGAAATACCTGCAAAAGGTCGGCGTAGGTCACAATTTCCTCAAACTCGAGCGCTCCTAAAACCGATATGCTCTGCTGCAGGACCACCTTGTATTTTTCCAAGGTCTGGATGGCTAAATTAGCCTTAGCAAGTATGACTCCTATATCTTTAAGGGCATACCGGAAATTGCCTTGATATAAAGTGATGACATTCCGGCGTTGTGAAATTGCGACGACCAACGACTTGGTCTCCCTTGCCACACGTTCCGCTGTCCTATGACGCATTCCCGTTTCAGTGGAAGGTGTACTATTATCCGGCACTAATTGGGCATTTGCGAAAATGATCTTATCGGCAGTTTCATTTAAAATGATGGCCCCGTCCATCTTCGCCAATTCATATAATGTGCTTGGGGTACAGTTGCAGTTGATTTCGAAGCCGCCATCTACGATCGTTCGCACCTTCTCGTTATATCCGACGACTATCAAACCACCTGTATTTGCCCTCAGGACATTTTCAATACCCTCCCGAAGCGGGGTACCCGGAGCTACAATTTGCAGAATTTCCAATTTTGTTTTCTCATACCCTTTTTTATCTGTCATACTTAACCCCCTAACGTTTGTTTAAGAGCCTCCGAAACCGATGAAACACCAACGATCTTAATACCTTTCGGCGCGGTCCATCCTCCTATATTATTAGCCGGTATTATAACCCGCTCAAACCCTAACTTCGCTGCTTCCTGCACCCTTTGTTCAATTCGTGAAACCCTTCTTACTTCCCCAGTCAGCCCCACTTCACCAATGATGCAATCGGTAGGGTTTGTTGGTTTATCACGGAAGCTTGATGCAATGCTTATTGCAACAGCGAGGTCAATTGCCGGTTCATCCAGCTTGACGCCACCAGCAACCTTTAAATACGCATCTTGGTTTTGGAGCAGCAATCCAACTCTCTTTTCCAGAACAGCCATTAAAAGCGAAACTCGATTGTGGTCAATTCCCGTGGCCATTCGTCTTGGATTGCCAAAACTCGTAGGTGAAATCAATGCTTGAATTTCTACAAGCACTGGCCTTGTGCCCTCCATGGATGCGACGACTGTGGAGCCCGAAGCTCCTTGCGACCGTTCTTCAAGGAAAATTTCCGATGGATTCGCGACCTCTTCCAATCCATGTTCTTTCATCTCAAAAATACCCATCTCATTCGTCGAACCAAAGCGATTTTTGACCGCACGTATAATTCGATATGTATGGTGTCTTTCTCCTTCAAAATATAATACGGTGTCAACCATGTGCTCAAGCAGCCGTGGCCCCGCAATGGCCCCTTCCTTTGTAACGTGTCCGACGATAAAAATCGCGATCCCGTTCGTTTTAGCAATGCGCATGAGTGAGGCTGTGCATTCCCTCACTTGTGAAACGCTTCCTGGGGCAGATGTAACCTCTGAATGGTATACCGTTTGAATGGAGTCAATAATGACCAAATCCGGTTTTACATCTGTAATTGCCTGTTGGATGTAGTCCATATCGGTTTCAGCATAAACGAATAGATTTTCCGACATGGTCCCAAGCCGGTCCGCTCTCAATTTGGTCTGCTTGACTGATTCTTCACCTGATATATAAAGCACTTTTTTCTGTTTATGCGCCAATTGGGATGATACCTGTAAAAGCAGGGTGGACTTACCGATACCCGGGTCCCCACCAATCAATACAAGGGATCCCTGTACGATCCCGCCCCCAAGAGCACGATTCAATTCCATTAAATCCGTCTTAATCCGTGGTTCTTTTTCTGATTGAATAGTCGTTATGGGTGCTGCCTTCTCCCGTTCCCCGGAACCTCTAACCTCTGAATGGGTAAAAGCGCCTTTTCTAGCTGGTTTAACGATTTCGGTTTCCTCGACCATTTTGTTCCATTCACCGCATCCTGGACATTTCCCCATCCATTTCGCGGACTCATAACCACAAGACTGACACATAAATTTCGTTTTCTTCTTTACAGCCATAAATTACTCCTCTTCCTTTGGAAAAAATATCTATATTAAGGATATTATATCTCTGTTTTATTTAAACCTTCTTAAGGCTAAGTTTTTTAAAAAAATATTCACCCTACTTGTCCCATTTATACTCATATCTACCTATGGATAAAAAACAGAGGTACACTGCAAAAGAATCTGCGTGTACCTCGAAGTTTAGGATCAGGTTATTCACTTACATTAACAGGCTCGCCTTGTCGGATTGCAAACTCATTATTCACGACATCCATTACGACCGTTTGCCCTTTTTTCACGTTGCCCTTAAGTAACTCTTCGGATAGATAATCTTCTACATGCTTCTGAAGCGCCCTGCGGATTGGTCGTGCCCCATATTCCGGATCAAAACCTTCCGTAGCAATTTTTTCTCTAGCCGCATCTGTCAGCTCCAAGTAAATCTCCTGTTCTTTCAAACGGGTAGTAAGCTGATTTGACATTAATGTAACGATTTGTTTCAAATGATCCTTCTCTAATGAGTGGAACACGATAGTTTCATCAATACGATTCAGGAATTCCGGACGGAATGCACGTTTGAGTTCTTCCATCACTTTCCCTTTCATATTTTTATAGTCCTGGCCAGTATCCTGGATGTTAAAGCCGACATACTTATCAGTTTTCAAGGCCGACGCCCCTACATTCGATGTCATAATCAGAATGGTATTCCTGAAATCAACAGTACGCCCCTTGGAATCTGTCAGTCTTCCGTCTTCCAATACTTGAAGAAGAATATTGAAGACATCCGGATGCGCCTTTTCTATTTCATCAAGCAGAACGACCGAGTATGGTTTCCTCCGCACTTTTTCCGTTAACTGACCGCCTTCTTCGTATCCAACATATCCTGGAGGGGATCCAACAAGACGTGAAGTCGAATGTTTCTCCATATATTCGGACATATCGATGCGGATCATGGCATCTTCATCACCAAAAATGGATTCGGCTAAAGCACGGGCCAGCTCGGTTTTACCGACCCCTGTAGGTCCCAAGAAGATGAATGAACCAATTGGACGTTTAGGATCTTTCAAACCTGCCCTTGCACGTCGTACTGCTTTAGAAACCGCAATGACGGCCTCTTCCTGCCCAATAACACGATCATGGAGGATTGACTCCATATTAAGCAGTTTGTCTGACTCTGTTTGCGCCAATTTAGTGACTGGCACTCCCGTCCAGCTGGATACGACGTGTGCAATGTCATCCACAGTCACTTCACTGTTCTCCTGCCCTTGTTTTTCTTTCCAAGTTTTTTTCGTTTCTTCCAATTGTTCTCTTAAGCGTTGTTCTGTATCGCGAAGCGAAGCAGCTTTTTCAAATTCCTGGCTCTGAACGGAAGCATCCTTTTCCTTACGAACATCATCTAACTTCACTTCAAGTTCCTTTAAGTTAGGTGGCGTTGTGTATGAGCGCAGCCTAACCTTGGAACCAGCTTCATCAATCAAGTCAATCGCTTTATCCGGTAAAAAGCGATCGGAAATATAACGGTCTGATAATTTGACTGCGGCATCAATCGCTTCGTCAGTAATCGATACGCGGTGATGTGCCTCATAACGGTCACGCAACCCCTTGAGAATTTGGATGGATTCCAAAATAGTCGGCTCATCGACTTGGATTGGCTGGAAACGACGTTCAAGCGCAGCATCCTTTTCAATATACTTACGGTACTCATCTAAAGTTGTAGCACCGATACATTGTAATTCACCACGTGCCAATGATGGTTTAAGGATATTGGAGGCATCAATGGCACCTTCTGCACCACCTGCACCAATCAATGTATGCAATTCATCGATGAATAAGATGATATTACCCGCCTGACGTATTTCATCCATAACTTTCTTCAATCGGTCCTCAAATTCACCACGGTATTTAGTACCAGCCACTACAGTACCCATATCAAGTGTCATTACGCGTTTATCACGTAAAATTTCAGGTACCTCATTATTGATAATCTGTTGGGCAAGCCCTTCAGCAATGGCTGTTTTACCTACCCCAGGTTCACCGATTAATACGGGGTTATTTTTCGTACGACGGCTTAATACCTCAATGACACGCTGTATTTCCTTACCTCTTCCGATAACGGGATCCAAGCTTCCTTCCCTGGCAATCGCCGTTAAATCACGGGCTAGGCCATCCAGTGTCGGCGTGCTTGCATTTGAAGCGGCTGAACCTTGATGACCACCTGATTCATTGCTGCCCAAGAGTTGTAATACTTGTTGTCGAGCTTTATTTAAACTTACTCCCAGATTATTCAATACGCGGGCAGCTACACCTTCCCCTTCTCGTATAAGACCTAGAAGAACATGCTCTGTCCCAACATATGAGTGACCTAATTTTCTTGCCTCATCCATGGAAAGCTCAATCACTTTCTTGGCTCTTGGGGTATAATGTATCGTTTGAGCCGTATCCTGTCCACGGCCGATTAAATTTTCCACTTCTTTCTGAATCTTTTCCGGGCCCAATCCAAGAGCATATAACGCTTTGGCTGCAATACCATCACCTTCTCGGACCAGGCCCAGTAAAATATGTTCCGTACCAATATTATTATGACCTAAACGGATTGCCTCTTCTTGGGCTAATGCTAATACTTTCTGGGCTCTTTCAGTAAAACGACCAAACATCATAGGGAATTCCTCCTTAAGAATTTTCGTTTTGAATAAAGTTGCTGGCAATTCTCTAAGTAATGGCAGAAGCTTCTTCTTGCTCCATATCTATTACATGAAATTTAATACTCCCTAAAGAGGTCAATGACCTCTATGAGGAGGAATGTTCCGTGAAATTCAAGCGTTCCCGGATGAGTGCTGCTCTACGGATATCCCTTTCATGGGGTCTTAAAGGGCCACCTGCGTACTTTTGTAAAAATCCCGACTGCGTCAAAATCATCAACTCATTTAGAATGCTTTTAGATATATTTTTTATATACCCAAGATCTATCCCTAACCTAACATCGGAGATACAAGTAGCAGCTTCCTTGGTCTCGATGATTCGAGCATTGGACAAAATCCCATATGAACGGAAAATTCTATCTTCTAATTGTATGTGGGAAGTCCTTGCTAATGCATCCCTCGCTGACCGTTCCTGAGCTATGATTTGTTGCACTACACTTGTTAAATCTTCAACGATATCCCTTTCCGACTTTCCAAGAGTAATTTGATTAGAGATTTGAAAAATATTTCCTAACGCTTGACTGCCCTCTCCATAAATCCCTCGAACCACCAACCCCAATTGGTTGATAGCCGGTATGATATTATTCATCTGTTGTGTAAGGACCAGGCCCGGAAGATGCATCATGACTGAAGCCCTTAATCCTGTTCCCACATTAGTCGGACAACTAGTTAGGTAACCTCTTTCTTCATCATATGCATAGTCTATGGATTCTTCAATCCAATCGTCAAGAACATTTGCAATCTTTAAGGTTTCCTTTAGCTGCAACCCCGACATTAAACATTGAATACGGAGATGATCCTCCTCGTTTATCATGATACTTATTTCTTCATTTTCTGAAAGGAGACATGCGCTTTTCGCTGAGTCTTCAACTAAATGAGGACTGATTAAATGTTTTTCAACAAGAACGCGCTTTTCCAGTGGCTGCAATTGGTCAATCTCTAAAAGTTCCAGTTTTCCAATCTCTGGAGTTACTTCCTCTTCGATTCTTTTTTTGACCAATTCAATGATTTTTTTAGCTTCTTCGTTAGAAAAGGAGGTTGGGAAGGTAAAGTCTTTGAAATTCCTAGCCAGCCGAATCCGCGAACTCAATACAATATCGATTTCCGGCCCTTCGGCACTCATCCAGGAACTCAAGGCGTTTTCTACAAACTTTTCCAAGCTCATAATTCCTCGCCTCCCTCTTGTGCTTCATACCTTTTTTCAAGGGAACGAACCTTATCTCTTACCTCTGCCGCTTTCTCAAACTCCTCTTGATCAATGTGGACCTTTAAAACTTCTTTCAAATCCAAAATTTGCTTTCGAAGATATATGGTGCCACCAATCCTTTTTGGAATTTTCCCTATATGTGCTGTATTGCCGCTATGAACCCTCTTTAAAATGGGATTTAACTGTTCATTGAACGTCTTATAACATTCGGCACAGCCAAACTTACCAATATGGACAAATTCTTTATAAGATCGATGACAATGCGGGCAACGCCTCTCTTCCGTTTTGGGAAATGCATTTGCCTTTGTCTGTTGAATATTCGACTCCATATTCAACAATCCTGCTAATAAATTATTTATTGAAAAACCAGGTCCACCTGCATCCATGAACATTTCACCTTTTTCCTGAGCACATTTCTCACAAATCATGACTTCAGTCTTTATTCCATTGATGATTTTGGTGAAGTGCAGGGTAGCAGGCCTTTGATGACATTCTTGGCAAATCAACGTTCATCACCTCTGCCAGTTTCATTTATATTTTAAAGTCGTAAGCATCGCAGTTAAAATTCTTGCCCTAAGCTCATCGCGGTCAGGTAGGTCGATATAAATCACCGATCTATCTATGACGCTCATCATAATCTTTGCTTCTCTTTCATTAATGACGTCTTCATTCATCAGCCTTGAAATTACTCCTTCAGCCATCGATTGAGTTACCCTGGAACCAATAAGCGATAATAATTGGTTGATAAGTTGCACGGAATCCTGTGATTCGACTTTCATGATGCGTATATAACCGCCGCCTCCACGCTTACTCTCTACAACATAACCTCTCTCGATGGTAAACCTGGTATTGATTACGTAATTGATTTGAGAAGGCACACACTGAAATTTATCTGCTATTTCACTTCTTTTAATCTCTAAGATATCTTTTTGACTTATTTCAAGTACTTGCTTCAAATAAGTTTCGATAACATCAGATATGTTTCTCACTCAGCCTCCTCCATTCTGACTTTGACTATATTTGACTATTATTATACAAGGAATAATCCATTTTGCAACTTAAACGCACTTTCTTTCTGTATTATCCATTTTCTCCAAATTATATGTAATTACATACCTCATTGAACATTAAAGTTGAAATATCTTACATAAATACCCTAAAACGATAAATGCAAAACCTGATATTTTTTCTTCTCCTTAAGGTTTCACCACTTGAATTTTGCCCCATTCCCCCTCATGATATTGTAACCAATTCAAATAAGGCCAGCCCTATGCTGTCCCTTGAATTATAAAACCTTTTTTAATTACGAACATCAAAAAAGACCAGCCAGAATGGCTGATCTTTGAAATGGCTTGGCGGCGTCCTACTCTCACAGGGGGAAACCCCCAACTACCATCGGCGCTGAAGAGCTTAACTGCCGTGTTCGGAATGGGAACGGGTGTGACCTCTTCGCTATCGCCACCAAACATGAAAGGAACGTTGTTCCTTCAAAACTAGATAATAAGAAGGTATTTCATTTTTTAAAAAGCGTTGGTTAAGTCCTCGATCTATTAGTATCAGTCAGCTCCACATGTCGCCACGCTTCCACCTCTGACCTATCAACCTGATCATCTTTCAGGGATCTTACTAGCTTGCGCCATGGGAAATCTCATCTTGAGGGGGGCTTCATGCTTAGATGCTTTCAGCACTTATCCCGTCCGCACGTAGCTACCCAGCTATGCCTTTGGCAAGACAACTGGTACACCAGCGGTGCGTCCATCCCGGTCCTCTCGTACTAAGGACAGCTCCTCTCAAATTTCCTGCGCCCGCGACGGATAGGGACCGAACTGTCTCACGACGTTCTGAACCCAGCTCGCGTACCGCTTTAATGGGCGAACAGCCCAACCCTTGGGACCGACTACAGCCCCAGGATGCGATGAGCCGACATCGAGGTGCCAAACCTCCCCGTCGATGTGGACTCTTGGGGGAGATAAGCCTGTTATCCCCGGGGTAGCTTTTATCCGTTGAGCGATGGCCCTTCCATGCGGAACCACCGGATCACTAAGCCCGACTTTCGTCCCTGCTCGACTTGTAGGTCTCGCAGTCAAGCTCCCTTGTGCCTTTACACTCTACGAATGATTTCCAACCATTCTGAGGGAACCTTTGGGCGCCTCCGTTACTCTTTAGGAGGCGACCGCCCCAGTCAAACTGCCCACCTGACACTGTCTCCCACCCCGATAAGGGGCGCGGGTTAGAATTTCAATACAGCCAGGGTAGTATCCCACCAACGCCTCCACCGAAGCTAGCGCTCCGGCTTCTCAGGCTCCTACCTATCCTGTACAAGCTGTACCAAAATTCAATATCAGGCTGCAGTAAAGCTCCACGGGGTCTTTCCGTCCTGTCGCGGGTAACCTGCATCTTCACAGGTACTATAATTTCACCGAGTCTCTCGTTGAGACAGTGCCCAGATCGTTACACCTTTCGTGCGGGTCGGAACTTACCCGACAAGGAATTTCGCTACCTTAGGACCGTTATAGTTACGGCCGCCGTTTACTGGGGCTTCGGTTCAAAGCTTCGCTTGCGCTAACCTCTCCCCTTAACCTTCCAGCACCGGGCAGGTGTCAGCCCCTATACTTCGCCTTGCGGCTTCGCAGAGACCTGTGTTTTTGCTAAACAGTCGCCTGGGCCTATTCACTGCGGCTTTTCTGGGCTATTCACCCTAAAAAGCACCCCTTCTCCCGAAGTTACGGGGTCATTTTGCCGAGTTCCTTAACGAGAGTTCTCTCGCACACCTTAGGATTCTCTCCTCGCCTACCTGTGTCGGTTTGCGGTACGGGCACCTTACATCTCACTAGAGGCTTTTCTTGGCAGCGTGGAATCAGGAACTTCGGTACTATATTTCCCTCGCCATCACAGCTCCGCCTTAATGGAAACGGGATTTGCCTCGTTTCCGGCCTAACTGCTTGGACGCGCATATCCAACAGCGCGCTTACCCTATCCTTCTGCGTCCCCCCATCGTTCAAACGATGTATAGGTGGTACAGGAATATCAACCTGTTGTCCATCGCCTACGCCTTTCGGCCTCGGCTTAGGTCCCGACTAACCCTGAGCGGACGAGCCTTCCTCAGGAAACCTTAGGCATTCGGTGGAAGGGATTCTCACCCTTCTTTCGCTACTCATACCGGCATTCTCACTTCTAAGCGCTCCACCAGTCCTTCCGGTCTGACTTCAACGCCCTTAGAACGCTCTCCTACCATCGACACCATACGGTGTCAATCCACAGCTTCGGTGATACGTTTAGCCCCGGTACATTTTCGGCGCGGAGTCACTCGACCAGTGAGCTATTACGCACTCTTTAAATGGTGGCTGCTTCTGAGCCAACATCCTGGTTGTCTAAGCAACTCCACATCCTTTTCCACTTAACGTATACTTTGGGACCTTAGCTGGTGGTCTGGGCTGTTTCCCTTTCGACTACGGATCTTATCACTCGCAGTCTGACTCCCAAGAATAAGTATTTGGCATTCGGAGTTTGACTGAATTCGGTAACCCGTTGGGGGCCCCTAGTCCAATCAGTGCTCTACCTCCAATACTCTCATCTTGAGGCTAGCCCTAAAGCTATTTCGGAGAGAACCAGCTATCTCCAGGTTCGATTGGAATTTCTCCGCTACCCACACCTCATCCCCGCACTTTTCAACGTGCGTGGGTTCGGGCCTCCATTCAGTGTTACCTGAACTTCACCCTGGACATGGGTAGATCACCTGGTTTCGGGTCTACGACCTCATACTCATTCGCCCTATTCAGACTCGCTTTCGCTGCGGCTCCGTCTTATCAACTTAACCTCGCATGAAATCGTAACTCGCCGGTTCATTCTACAAAAGGCACGCCATTACCCATTAACGGGCTTTGACTACTTGTAGGCACACGGTTTCAGGATCTATTTCACTCCCCTTCCGGGGTGCTTTTCACCTTTCCCTCACGGTACTGGTTCACTATCGGTCACTAGGGAGTATTTAGCCTTGGGAGATGGTCCTCCCTGCTTCCGACGGGATTTCTCGTGTCCCGCCGTACTCAGGATCCACTCAGGAGGGAACGAAGTTTCAACTACAGGGTTTTTACCTTCTTTGACGGACCTTTCCAGATCACTTCATTTACCCCGTTCCTTTGTAACTCCATGTTGAGTGTCCTACAACCCCAAGAGGCAAGCCTCTTGGTTTGGGCTAATTCCGTTTCGCTCGCCGCTACTCAGGAAATCGCATTTGCTTTCTCTTCCTCCGGGTACTTAGATGTTTCAGTTCCCCGGGTCTGCCTTCAGTACCCTATGTATTCAGGTAAAGATACTGTTCCATTACGAACAGTGGGTTTCCCCATTCGGAAATCTCCGGATCAAAGCTTACTTACAGCTCCCCGAAGCATATCGGTGTTAGTCCCGTCCTTCATCGGCTCCTAGTGCCAAGGCATCCACCGTGCGCCCTTTCTAACTTAACCGTTAAAAAAGATCTTACAGATGCTTTGAAAAAAATTAATTGCCTTCTATCTATTATCTAGTTTTCAAGGAACAAAGCAGAAAGAATCCATCACATCGTGATGTTGTCTTTCCTATCTGAATGAATTACTCATTCAAAACTGAACAAAACAAAAGCGCTCTCGTAATTATCCTTAGAAAGGAGGTGATCCAGCCGCACCTTCCGATACGGCTACCTTGTTACGACTTCACCCCAATCATCTGTCCCACCTTAGGCGGCTGGCTCCATAAAGGTTACCTCACCGACTTCGGGTGTTACAAACTCTCGTGGTGTGACGGGCGGTGTGTACAAGGCCCGGGAACGTATTCACCGCGGCATGCTGATCCGCGATTACTAGCGATTCCGGCTTCATGTAGGCGAGTTGCAGCCTACAATCCGAACTGAGAATGGCTTTATGGGATTCGCTTACCTTCGCAGGTTTGCAGCCCTTTGTACCATCCATTGTAGCACGTGTGTAGCCCAGGTCATAAGGGGCATGATGATTTGACGTCATCCCCACCTTCCTCCGGTTTGTCACCGGCAGTCACCTTAGAGTGCCCAACTGAATGCTGGCAACTAAGATCAAGGGTTGCGCTCGTTGCGGGACTTAACCCAACATCTCACGACACGAGCTGACGACAACCATGCACCACCTGTCACTCTGTCCCCCGAAGGGGAAAGCCCTATCTCTAGGGTTGTCAGAGGATGTCAAGACCTGGTAAGGTTCTTCGCGTTGCTTCGAATTAAACCACATGCTCCACCGCTTGTGCGGGCCCCCGTCAATTCCTTTGAGTTTCAGCCTTGCGGCCGTACTCCCCAGGCGGAGTGCTTAATGCGTTAGCTGCAGCACTAAAGGGCGGAAACCCTCTAACACTTAGCACTCATCGTTTACGGCGTGGACTACCAGGGTATCTAATCCTGTTTGCTCCCCACGCTTTCGCGCCTCAGTGTCAGTTACAGACCAGAAAGTCGCCTTCGCCACTGGTGTTCCTCCAAATCTCTACGCATTTCACCGCTACACTTGGAATTCCACTTTCCTCTTCTGCACTCAAGTTCCCCAGTTTCCAATGACCCTCCACGGTTGAGCCGTGGGCTTTCACATCAGACTTAAGGAACCACCTGCGCGCGCTTTACGCCCAATAATTCCGGACAACGCTTGCCACCTACGTATTACCGCGGCTGCTGGCACGTAGTTAGCCGTGGCTTTCTGGTTAGGTACCGTCAAGGTACCAGCAGTTACTCTGGTACTTGTTCTTCCCTAACAACAGAACTTTACGACCCGAAGGCCTTCTTCGTTCACGCGGCGTTGCTCCGTCAGACTTTCGTCCATTGCGGAAGATTCCCTACTGCTGCCTCCCGTAGGAGTCTGGGCCGTGTCTCAGTCCCAGTGTGGCCGATCACCCTCTCAGGTCGGCTACGCATCGTCGCCTTGGTGAGCCATTACCTCACCAACTAGCTAATGCGCCGCGGGCCCATCTATAAGTGACAGCGTAAACCGTCTTTCCATCTTCTCTCATGCGAGAAAAGAACGTATCCGGTATTAGCTCCGGTTTCCCGAAGTTATCCCAGTCTTATAGGCAGGTTGCCCACGTGTTACTCACCCGTCCGCCGCTAATCTCAGGGAGCAAGCTCCCGTCGATTCGCTCGACTTGCATGTATTAGGCACGCCGCCAGCGTTCGTCCTGAGCCAGGATCAAACTCTCCGAAGAAATGTTTGACTTGCTCATTTGCTTTTTTAATAGTGTGTGCTCACTTAAAATTTAACGTTGGCGCTTTGTTTTGTTCAGTTTTCAAAGAGCAATCTCTTTCGGAACAGCTTATTTATAATAACATTTTCTTTACTCTGAGTCAACAACTTTTTAAAACTTTTTAAAAGTTTGTAATCTGTTTGCAACTCGTTCGTAACGACAGATATAAATATAACACCATTACGTTAACTGCGCAATACCTTTTATAAAGTTTTTTCGAGATAATGTTATTTTTCTTTCAAACCCTATAATCCAATCTATTAAAAGACATGAAATTATAATTAAAAAACAAAAACCGAATTGGACTAACCAGGATCAAGAGCTACGCCCAATGATCCCAGCCATCCGAATTCGGCCCTGCAATCAAAACTCATTTTGCTTATATTAGCGATGTCTCATTAGCGGGAATAACAGGACGTCACGTATAGAAGGAGAATTGGTCAATAGCATAACCAAACGGTCAACACCAATTCCCAGTCCGCCAGTAGGCGGCATTCCGTATTCTAACGCCTCCAAGAAATCTTCATCCATTTCATGAGCTTCATCATTACCTTGCTCTCGTTCTTTTAATTGAGCTTCAAAGCGTTGACGTTGATCAATAGGATCATTAAGTTCCGTGAAGGCATTTGCATGCTCCCTACCTACAATGAATAACTCAAAACGATCTGTGAAACGGGAATCTTCCGGATTTTTCTTTGCTAAAGGAGAGATTTCCACAGGATGTCCATAGATGAATGTAGGTTGAATTAACTTATCTTCCACCTTTTGTTCAAAGAATTCATTTACGATATGGCCGAACTCCATGGATTCCTTAATTTCAATCCCATTTTCTTTAGCAAGCTGTTGCGCTTCTTCTTTACTCATTTGAGTCCAGAAGTCCACGCCAGTATATTCTTTTACAGCGTCAACCATGTGAAGTCGTTTCCATTCCGGTTTTAACTCTATCTCATACTCCCCATACTGGATGGTAGTAGTCCCCAAAACTTCTTGAGCTATATGGGCAATCAGGTTTTCCGTTAAACTCATGATATCTTGGTAATCCGCATAAGCCTCGTATAATTCAATCAATGTGAATTCAGGATTATGTCTTGTGGATACTCCTTCATTTCTGAAAACCCGGCCAATTTCATAAACTTTCTCCAATCCGCCAACGATTAAGCGTTTTAGGTGAAGTTCAATGGCAATCCTTAAATTCAAAGGCATATCCAAGGCATTATGGTGAGTAAGGAAAGGGCGTGCAGCAGCTCCACCAGCAACAGAGTGCAATAGAGGCGTCTCCACTTCAAGGTATCCTTGATCGTCCAAATACCGTCTCATGGCTTGTACAATACGACTGCGCATGATCAACGTGTTTTTACTTTCCTCATTTGTAATTAAATCGACATAACGTTTCCGATAACGCTCTTCAACATCCTTTAGACCATGAAATTTATCAGGTAACGGGCGAAGCGCTTTAGCAAGGAACACATATTCTTTAGCTTTAATGGAAAGTTCCCCGACTTTCGTTTTGAAAATAACGCCAGTTACTCCTACGATATCGCCAAGATCGGTTTGGTTGAAAATTTGGTAAGAATCTTCACCTATGTTATCCAAACGGACGTAGATTTGGATTTGACCGCTAATATCCTGGATATGGGCAAATCCCGCTTTCCCTTTTCCACGCTTCGTCATGACACGGCCAGCAATCGTAACCTCAATTTCTTTTTCCTCAAGGTCTTCTTTTTCTAATTCCCCATAGGCACTGACTATCTCCTTAGTTGTATGGGTGCGCTCGAATCTGCTCCCGAAAGGGTCTTGACCATTATCAATCATGGTCTGCATTTTATCGCGTCTTACCTGCAGTTGGTCATTCAATTCTTCATGACTCACGAAAATCATCTCCATCTTTATTAATAAAAGCCTTATATAATTAATCAAAAATTCTTTTGCATACTTATTTATTCTTACATAAAGTAAAGGAATTCAACAGCTTTTTATCTTAAAATCTTGTTTATGTACATATAAAAACTGCCAGGATTACTGGCAGTTCAAGATAAGCGTATTATAGGAAAACAGGAAGGTAATGTCAAACATCAGACCATTTGGATATTCTGTTGCTTCGCTTCAATATCATCAACAAGTCCATAAAGAAGACTTACAACATCTTCCCTTGTTTCACAATCATTGATCCCTTTACGAGCCTTAGCATTCCCTTTAACACCTTTTAAATACCAAGATGCATGCTTGCGCATTTCACGAACGGCGACATTTTCATTCTTCAATGCAATTAGACGATCCATGTGAAGAACGCAAACATCCATCTTTTCACGAACAGAAGGCTCATCCATCAATTGTCCGGTTTCTAAATATTTTACAGTTCGGTAAATCATCCATGGGTTACCTAGAGCCGCACGGCCGATCATGACTCCGTCAACACCAGTTTCTTTCAGCATTCTTTCGGCATCCTGTGGAGTTTCCACATCACCGTTCCCAATAAGAGGAATATTGATCGATTTCTTCACTTCACGAATGATGTCCCAGTTAGCCTTTCCTTCATACATTTGCACTCGAGTTCTGCCATGCATGGAAACAGCTTTACCACCTGCGCGTTCAACAGCCTGGGCATTTTGAATAGCAAAGACATGCTCTTCATCCCAGCCTATGCGCATTTTCACCGTTACCGGCTTTTCAACGGCATCGACCACAGCTGAAACCATTTCATAAATCTTATTCGGATCGAGAAGCCACTTTGCCCCTGCGTCACATTTAGTGATCTTAGGGACAGGGCAACCCATGTTGATATCAATGATATCAGCATTTGTATTTTTATCTACGAATTGTGCAGCTTCCACCAAAGATTTCTTTTCACCGCCAAATATTTGTAAACTTAACGGCTTTTCTCTTTCATCTATATAAAGCATATTCATCGTTCTAGCATTTTGAAGAACGATTCCCTTGTCACTGACCATCTCCGCACAAACAAGGCCAGCACCAAATTCCTTAACGGTCAAGCGAAATGCCGAGTTACAGACTCCCGCCATCGGTGCTAGCACTACCGGATTCTTCATTTCTATATCGCCTATTTTTAACACTTTGTGCCTCCTATAACATTCTTTCATTTATCCTCAGGTGGCTGAAGCTCCTCAATGGAAACATGAAGAATTTCCGCCACTTCCAGTAAAAATGCTTCTGAAGGGTTGCGGTTCCCTCGTTCGACTTCTCCCAACAAGGAAACGGAAACGCCTATTTCTTTCGCAAACCCTTCCTGGGTATAACCCTTTAACTTTCGAAAAGCGCGAATACGCCTTCCCCATTTTTCACCTTCCATAATCGAACTCCTTCTTTATCCGAAATCTGTTCAAGCAGGTCGCTCAAAGGTGCATGCATTTGCGGAAGTGATATATCAGAGTCCACTTCCATTAAAGGCACAATAACAAAAGCCCTCTCGTGCATACGAGGGTGCGGGACTGAAAGAATCTCTGTCTCAATATTTTCTTGATTATATAACAAAATGTCAAGGTCTAAAGTACGGGGACCCCACCTAATTTCCCTTTTTCTCCCTAAATCTTGTTCAATTTTCATACAAGCGTGAAGTAATTTTTCGGGTTCTAAATCGGTTTTCACTTTAAGGACAGCATTTAAAAAACAGTCCTGGTCTTCATATCCTACCGGGTCCGTTTCATATAAAGAAGAGCAGGCCACTAACTTGATATGCGGATTTTCAGACAATAATTGGAAAGCCCTCTGGAATGTTTCAAGGCGATCCCCTAAGTTCGACCCTATTGAAAGGTAAGCAATATTTCCCACAATCAGCGTCCCCTTACAATCTCTATAGCAACCGAATCATAGTGACCTGCTATTGGAGGGTCTGGTTTATAGACCTTCACGGTGCATGTCTCGATGGAAGAATATTTATTAAGTAGTTCAGAGGCAATTTTTTCAGCGACAGCTTCCACTAACTTAAAAGGTTCTCCCTCAACAACACTTTTACACACTTCATATAACTCGCCATAGTTGATTGAGTCTTCCAGATTGTCACTCTTCCCAGCCTTGGCTAAATCAGTCTGGACGATTAAATCCACTTTAAACCGCTGACCAAGCTTCGTTTCTTCCGGAAAAACTCCATGATATCCGTAAAACTCCATTCTATTCACATATATCTTATCCATTTCATTCACCTTTTCCTAATAGAGCGTCCATCATCTTTGCAGTCCGTGCCATTTCCTTCACATCATGTACACGAACCATTTGACAGCCTTGTTGAATTCCATGGCAGATTGTAGCGGCTGTTCCTTCCATCCGCTCACTAGGCGGCAGGTCCAGAACATGTCCAATCATGGACTTTCTTGATGTGGCTAGCAGCACAGGATAACCTAATGATACCAGCTTATCAAGATTCCTCATCATTTCCAAATTTAACTTTAAATCTTTCGCAAAACCAATACCTGGATCGAGAATGATGTTTTCATCCTTGACTCCCGCATCCTTCACCATCATGATGCTTTCGAATAAATCTTGAAGTACATCCCGGACAAAATGTTCATAACCCATATTATCCCTGTTATGCATCAAGATAATCGGCACCTTATATTCCGCAGCAACATTTGACATCAAGGAATCGGCTTTACCTCCCCAAATGTCATTTAATATATGGGCTCCTGCTTTTACCGCCGCTTCTGCAACTCTTGATTTATACGTATCGACCGATATTGGAACCTCAATATTACGGGATATGGCTTCAATAATTGGGGCGACTCTCTCTATTTCCTCGTCATCCGATATCCTCTCATAGTTAGGACGGGTGGACTCTCCGCCCACATCCAATATATCCGCTCCGTCGTTGACCATCCGTTCGGCATGCTTCAAAGCAGCATCTATCCGATTATATTTCCCGCCATCCGAAAAGGAGTCCGGCGTAACATTCAAAATCCCCATAATTAAGGTTTTATTGCTGTAATCCAAATCAAATGAACCGCATTTTATTTTTGACGCTCCAGCTAATGACATTCAACGTTCTCCTTCGCCTAAAGAAATCTATATATACGAGTTTACCCATTTACATAGGCATAGTGCAAGCTCCATGAAGATTTGGAACACTTCTGCAGACTTTACTACAAAAAGAAAAGCAAAGCCCCTAAGGAACTTCGCTTCTCATTATTAGTGTCTGCTCTTACTCAAAGTTATATAATGGTGTACTTAAGTAGCGTTCACCATTACTTGGTATGATAGCAAGTACCTTTTTGCCTTTTCCCAGTTTGTCAGCCACTTTAATGGCAGCTGCAATTGCGCCACCAGAAGAAATTCCACCGAGGATTCCTTCCTCTTTTGCTGCGCGGCGGGCATAATCAAACGATTCCTCTGTATTGACTTGAATGATTTCGTCATAGAGATCTGTATTCAAAATACTTGGAACGAAGCCTGCACCGATTCCTTGGATTTTATGTGGTCCTGGAGTCCCACCCGATAATACCGGAGAGTCCGCAGGCTCAACAGCATAAATTTTAATGTCAGGGTATTTTTCACGTAGGACTTCACCAGCACCTGTTATGGTTCCGCCAGTACCGATTCCGACAACGAATGCATCCAGGCCTTCATCACCAAAGGCTTCAACGATTTCAGGGCCTGTAGTGTTCCGATGAACTTCAGGGTTGGCTTCATTCTCGAATTGCTGTGGAATGAAGTAACCTTTTTCTTTAGACAGCTCAGTCGCCTTTGCGATTGCACCCTTCATTCCTTCAGGTCCAGGAGTAAGAACTAACTCTGCGCCATAAGCGCGAAGCAAGTTACGGCGTTCCAAACTCATCGTCTCCGGCATAACCAGAATTGATTTATAGCCCTTTGCCGCAGCTACCATCGCTAGTCCTATTCCAGTATTTCCGCTTGTAGGTTCAATGATCGTATCACCTGGTTTAAGGTTACCATTTTTTTCTGCCGCTTCGATCATCGCAAGGGCGATACGGTCTTTTACACTACTGCCTGGGTTAAAATACTCAAGTTTTAGATAAATATCTGCACTGTTTTCACTTTGAAGCTTGTTTAACTTCACAATAGGTGTTTGTCCAATTAAATCGATTACAGAATTAGCTATACGTGCCATTTTCTCCACTCCTTATCATTTTCAATACCGAGTATGTTTATTGGTTTTATTTATTTAAAGTTACCAGTTTTAATAGTTCATTGTCAATAATTATATACTATATTCTAAATTTTCTCACACAACCATTGACCTACTTTTGTTCTTTCAATCCATAAAACCAATCTACATCAAATTCGTCCCAGAAAATTTTCCCTGAGACCGGTGACTGAATCTGTTCAAGAGCTATTTGGCGGTGAATCTTGTCTTTAACTTCTTCGTATTCATACTGCTTGCCCTCTATCCTTTCATGCAGATAGAGAACGGCCCAGCCATCTTCCGTTTGGATTGCATCACTCCACTTTTTTACCTTCATTTTCTCGGCAGCGGTAATGTACTCCTTGGAGACTTGCTCGTTATCCTCTGATATATAACCCATGTCCCCTCCTTGATTGGCAGTGAATTCATCAAGGGACTTTTCCATCGCTAAGACATCAAAGGAGACACCTTTCTCCAATTCACGGATGATTTGGTCTGCCTGCTTTTTTGTAGACGAGGTAATATGGGAAATATGGAAAGCAGTAGGAATTCTGTAGATATCCTTATTATTATCATAATGATTCCGCATTGCTGTTTCAGAAACCGAAACGTCCTTGGTGAGGAGCTTCTCGAGGAGGAGACTCGACTGAATTTCCTGCCTCAGTTGATCGTTACTTTTATTAAGGTTCTGACCAGCAGTTCCATACATCGTTTTCATCATTTTAAGTTCCCGATCAAGCTCTTTATCAGAAGTTTTCACTTTGTATTTTTCAGCTGCCTGTTTCACTACCTCTTTATCGACCATTTCCTCAAGTACATCTTCCCCATATCTTTTTTCGAGCTCAGTCATCCATGCGTCCCGGGAAATATCCTTGGATCCAACCTTTGCGGCCGTTTCTTCCCCAATGACGGATTTAGAAATGATTAGTGGTTTTATGACAAAGATAATGATAGTCAATAGGTTCAACAAGGCAAGGCCGGCAATAATCGCCCGAAGCTTTTGTTTTGGCAAACCCTTATCCCCCGTATATTAATTTTTGGTTTCTGCTTCTAGTTCCTCGAGTTCTTCCTTCGAGAATTGGTAGGTCTGATTACAAAAATGACATTGTGCCTCGGCTTGTCCCTCTGTCTCAATGATATCACGAATCTCAGCTTTCCCTAGGCTAATCAATGCATTCGCAATTCTTTCCCTAGAACATTGACAGGAGAATTGGACATCCATTTTTTCTAGTATATTCACATTGCCCTCACCTAAAATTTCGGTTAGGATTTCTTCAGGAGTCATGCCACTTTGAATCATCTTAGAAACAGGAGTTATCGTGCTTAGTCGATTTTCGATTTTGGAAATCGTATCTTCGGATGTACCTGGCATCAACTGAATGATAAATCCTCCCGCTGCAAGGATTGAGTTATCCGGATTCACCAGAACCCCAACCCCCACAGATGAAGGCACCTGTTCGGAAGTAACAAAGTAATAAGTGAAATCTTCACCCAATTCTCCCGATACAATCGGTACTTGCCCTGAAAAGTAATCACGAAGACCAATATCTTTGACAACAGTCAACAATCCATCGGTGCCTACCGCTTTCCTTACATCCAGCTTTCCTTGCTCATTCAAATCAAAGTGGGTTTGCGGGTGAGTGACATATCCGCGGACTTCTCCCTTTGCATTGCTGTCGACCAGGATGGAACCAATCGGTCCACCGCCCTCGATTTTAATCGTCAGCTTTTCTTCACCTTTTAACATTCCACCCATCATAACGCCTGCTGTCATAGCCCGTCCAAGGGCAGCTGAAGCAGTAGGCCATGTATAATGGCGTCGTTGAGCTTCTCCTACGGTGTCTGTTGTTGAAACAGCATATGCCCGAACCTGTCCTTCATAGCCTAACGCCTTGATTAGATAATCCTTCATTTATTTTGCTCCTTCCATGCTGTGTATTACTTCTTCACTTGCTCACGATTACGTTTATAAATCAGCTGCAACCCCTTCAAGGTCAAAAATGGCTCCACAACGTCAATCACAGTAGACTCATTAGCAATTAAGGTTGCCAGTCCACCTGTCGCTATTACCGTTGGTTCTAGATTACTTTGCGCCTTAATTCGATTAACGATTCCTTCTACCTGTCCAACATACCCATACAAAATACCAGCCTGCATGGCGGATACCGTATTTTTCCCAATAATCCCTTCTGGCCGGCTGATTTCTATTCTTGGAAGTTTGGCTGCCTTTGAATAAAGTGCTTCAGTAGAAATGTTTATACCCGGAGCAATGGCTCCGCCCATGTATTGTTTATCCTCATTTATGTAGCAATATGTCGTTGCCGTGCCAAAATCCACGATAATGAGAGGGCTTCCATATTCCTGAATGCCTGCAACAGCATTAACGATTCGGTCCGCTCCCACTTCACGGGGATTTTCGTATTTGATATTCAATCCAGTTTTTATTCCAGGTCCAACTATAAGCGGTTTAATTCCAAAGTATTTTTTGCACATGCGTTCAAGCGCAAACATAATTGGCGGAACTACCGAAGAAATAATGATTCCATCAAATTGATCAAACGAAAGACCTTCATGTTGCAACAAAGACTTTATGACCATTCCATACTCATCTTCTGTTTTGTGACGGTTAGTCTCTATTCGCCAATGATATTTTAAAATATCTTCATCGTATACGCCTAATACAGTATTCGTATTCCCAACATCCAATACAAAAATCATCGTTTCATCACTCCGGTAAATTATTCTCCAACATCATACCACACTGTTATTTCCCACGCTATTAGTCGCACTTTTCGAAAGGTATCCCAGAAACTTTATCATAATTAATTTAAGAGTTAAGAAAAGGGTATTTCCGAGGCGGAAATACCCTTTTGAATTTAGTCAACTTAAGACTTTTTATTGTCATCTTCGTTCGGGAAGGAAAGCGGCTGATCTTGAGGTGCACCTTCTTTGATTGGAGGAGTATTCAATCCTTCCTCCGTTATTTCAAGGTCCTCAGGTCCTCTCTTATCCAATGGATCTAATAAGGCCTCTTTTTCTTCCTTCTTCGTATTGATGTTCACCTTGACATTCTCATCAGTGGTTAAATTCCCATTCAGAGCCGTATAATCCCGCTCTGGCAATTTACCATTATGGAATAAACTTTTGATTTGTTCAGCATCAAGTGTTTCCACTTCAAGCAAGGTTTTTGCAACCAAATCAAGTTTTTCACGATTTTCAGTAAGAATCTTCTTACATCTTTCGTAAGCTTCCCTGATGATACGTTGAATTTCAAGATCGATTTCATATGCTATTGCATCTGAATAGTTTTGATCATTGTTGAAATCGCGGCCTAGGAAGACCTGACCTTGAGAATTACCGAATTGAAGTGGTCCGAGCTTACTCATACCATACTCCATAACCATGCTCCGAGCTATGCCCGTTGCACGCTGGAAGTCGTTATGCGCACCGGTACTCACTTCTCCGAATGTAACTTCTTCGGATACACGGCCACCCAATAGTCCTACGATTTTATCTTTAAGCTCAGGTTCCGTCATGAAGAAACGATCTTCTTTCGGCAGCATAACTGCATAACCGCCAGCTTGACCACGAGGGACAATCGTAACTTTATGAACGACTTCAGCATCATCCAGAACCAATCCAATAATGGTATGGCCTGCTTCATGCCACGCTACGATATTTCTTTCCTTTTTGGAAATGACACGGTTTTTCTTGGCAGGTCCAGCGATAACGCGATCCGAAGCTTCATCCAAATCGGACATGTCGATCTTCTTCTTATCTTGACGGGCAGCAACAAGCGCCGCTTCATTCAGTAAGTTTTCAAGATCTGCACCAGAAAATCCTGGAGTACGCTGAGCGATCGCTTTCAAATCGACTGTTTCCGCTAAAGGTTTATTACGCGCATGCACTTTCAGCACTTCTTCACGGCCCTTAACATCAGGGCGGCCTACCGTTATTTGACGGTCAAAACGTCCTGGACGCAATAATGCCGGATCCAATACATCAGCACGGTTAGTCGCAGCAATGATTATGATTCCTTCATTACCACCGAAACCATCCATCTCCACCAGGAGTTGATTCAATGTCTGTTCACGTTCATCGTGACCGCCACCAAGACCTGCTCCACGTTGACGTCCGACTGCATCAATTTCATCGATAAAGATGATACATGGTGCATTCTTCTTAGCATTTTCAAACAAATCACGAACACGGGATGCACCGACACCCACAAACATTTCAACAAAATCAGAACCACTGATTGAGAAGAAAGGAGTTCCGGCTTCACCAGCTACTGCTCGTGCTAGTAAAGTTTTACCTGTACCAGGAGGCCCAACCAAAAGTACCCCTTTAGGAATACGGGCTCCAAGCTCGGCATATTTGCGAGGATCTTTCAAGAATTCAACGACCTCGACAAGTTCCTGCTTTTCTTCGTCCGCTCCGGCAACATCATTGAAGCGTACTTTTTTCTTATCATCATTATACAATTTCGCCTTACTTTTCCCGAAGTTCATGACGCGGCCACCACCGCCGCCTTGAGCTTGGTTAAGTAAAAAGAAGAAGAGGATAAAAATGATTACAAATGGAATGATGGAAGTGAAAAATGTCACCCAGCCACTTGTCTTTTCTGGAGGTTCGACAGTAATGATGTCTTTATCCAGCTTAGTTACAGCGTCATTGATTCGGCTTTGCGAATACTCACTGAAAGGCACGTACGTCACAAAGAATTTGTTTTCCTCATAACCTTTGAGCTTTCCTGTGATTTCAAATACACTGCTTTCGGGCTGCATCGTAAGTGATGTAACGTCCCCACTCTCCAAATGCTTATAGAATTCATCTTGGGTCAATTTTACGTTTGGTTCATTGTTATTATTAAAAATGCTTACAATCCCAATGATGACCAAAAAGATCAGTAAATAAAATATGGTATTACGGAAGATCCGATTCATCCCTTACCTCCTCCCACGGGTAAACAAACTATAGTAAATACTATCATACAAAATTAATGAATTACAATAATTTAACACCGCTGTTTTTATCTGGTCATCTCTTTCAAACAGGTACGATTAATTCGAGTAAATTTCAGGCTTCAATATGCCAATATACGGGAGATTACGATACTTTTCCGCGAAATCAAGACCATATCCGACAACAAATGCATCCGGAACGATAAAACCGGCATAGTCCGGAGTGATATCCGCTTTCCTGCCTGTTGGTTTATCCAATAAGGTAACGATTTTAATTGATTTTGCTTTTCGATAACGGAAAAGTTCCGCTAGATAGCTAAGAGTTAAACCGCTGTCGATAATATCTTCGATGATTAAAATATCCCGGCCTTCAACTGATGTATCAAGATCTTTGAGGATTTTCACTTCACCGGAAGATACAGTGGAGTTACCATAGCTTGAAACATCCATAAAGTCCATTTCAAGATGTGTATCCACACGCTTCAGTAAATCTGACATAAATGGCATGGCGCCTTTCAGCACTCCGATGGCCAACGGGAACTTACCTTGGTAATCAGCTTCAATCTGCGCACCCAATTCCCTGATTTTTTTTTGAAGTTCTTCCTCTGTTATTAAAACCTTTTCAATGTCGTTTTGCATGGTCATTGTAATTAATTGCCCCCCATGAAGAATTAAGCTTTTTTATATTCTAAGTAGATTAAAGATTTTTCATCAGAAATTATATCCGGCTCAACATTCGATTTCTTTAAACCAGGTAGCCAAATGGCCGTTCCCGTTTGATCGATGATGACCGGCCACACATTTCTTTCTAGCATCGGGATCTTTTCATTAATAAAAATATCCTTCAACTTTTTAGTTCCACCTAATCCCTTGACGGCCATCCGTTCGCCTTCATTCCTGGTTCGGACTGTAAGAGGAAACTGAACAGCTGATTCGGGAAGAATAAAAGAATGATTTCCTCTAAGTACCGGAATTTCTTCTTTTATATAGTGCGCTTTAATCTTATATCCATTCGGAAGAATAGTCTCACCGGGAATTTGTAATTTAAGGGAATATTTATGGCTTTTTTGCCGGAAAAATCTAAAAGTGCAAGTTTGATATGATTTTTCCACAATAAGGCCCTCCGGAAGATGCAATTCTGCAGATGGTTGAGGATTCAAAAACAAAACTAAAAGTTGGTCAATATGTAATGCCGAAAGCGATGAAGGTCTCTCCAAATAAAGATAATTTAATATTAGTTGAATCGCCCTTCTTTGTAAAGGTTTAGGCATCGCGAGAACCTTATCAATCTGAATAACCGCTTGATCTTTATCCTGTTGGATCCAAACCTCGGACATTTTGCTTGAAACCAGGTTCAAAAAAAACTCTTCATCTTCATAAAGCTCTTCACTGAAACGTTGAAAATGCTCATGAACCTTTCTATTTTCTTTCTTTAAAAATGGAAGAACTTCATGTCTAAAACGATTTCTTGCATAGACACCCGTTTCATTGCTCGGATCAAACCTTGGTTCAATACTATGAAGGCCTGCATATGCGATTATTTGGCTTTTCGTGATCTCAAGAAAAGGCCTGATCAGATTCCCGGTATGGAAACGTCTCTTTATAGGAATACCTGCTCTTGCCTTACCTGTCGCGCCTCTAGTTAAACGCATGAGCATCGTTTCGATTTGATCATCTCCATGATGCCCCAGGACAAGAGTGAAGGCTTGATGCTTATCCATCATTTCTTCATAGAAAGCAAAACGCAATTTTCTTGACGTTATTTGTGAACTTTCCCCCGTCTGCTCCATCCGGGCAGGAACATCGATTCTTTTTCCCTCAAATGTAATGCCCCATCGTTCACATATATGCTCGACATATTTATAATCCTCATAGGATTCTTCACCACGAAACATATGGTCAACACTTGCAACGATCATCTCGTAATGAAAAAGAGATTGAATTTCCTTAAGGATATGGAGAAGAACTAACGAGTCCGGTCCTCCGGAAACGCCTATTAGCAACTTCGAGTTTTCCTCAATCAATTCGTTTCTATAAATGGTGCTCAGAACTTTTTCCTTTAACATACAATCTTCCTTCTTTATGGACAGGTATTAGTATTATACGATTCAAACATGAAATGGTTTCAACTATTCCATGGCATTCACCTAATAACTATATCATAACAACTGTTCATATATGTAAAGAACATAGAGCATCGATATGATGGCAACCAGCAAGAAAGTTTCAAAAAAACCGCCACTTTTTTTATTTGAATGGTTTTGGGACCTTCTTGCTTGCCTCGTTGAAGGTTGCATTGTTTGTGGCTGACCTGTCGCTGCCTGAATCGGGCCCTTTTTCTTCGAGTGGTTTTGCTTACTTAGCACCGTGACTAAATCCTCCCGCATTTGGAGGGCAGAATCATATTGCCCATGGAGTGCTTTATCCAACATCTTTCTATATGGGTGCAATTCCTTTTTCTGCTTAATCAAGTCGTTAAGCTGTCTATACCCTTCCCCTTTCTTGTGGAAACGTCCAGGATAGGCAGAATTGATTATAATCATCGCCACAGCGAACAAGTCATATTGCGGATCGGCCTTTCTTGATCCAAGTCCCCAGTAACCTCTGTCAAAGAACTCGGTGAATTCTTTAACTGATCGCCCAATTAAGGTGGTTCCGCCAACATCCACGCACCGTACCTTATAGGCTGGTGAAGTCACGATCAAATTCTCAGGTTTTAAATCCCCGAACACCCAGCCATTGGTATGCAAGGCAGACAAACTGGTTAAAAGCTGAAGCATTAAGACCCCAATCCACGATGACCCTTTATTATCGATGAAACGCAAAAAATCGTGTCCGTGGATATATTCCATGACATAAAAAGGGAGCTGTTTTCCTGTTTTCATGAAATCATCTGCTTCCAAAAAGGAAGGTCCAAGGGTAGACCCCTGGACCTTTGAGAAGGATTTTAGGATATTCATCTCCGAAATAATGGACGTCCCATTATCACTGAGCTTTAAAGCATAATGACGATTTTCGCTTTCAACCAAATAGACGATCCCGTTCGCTCCACACCCCAATTCCTTAATTATTTTGTACTGGTTTTTATTCCATTTTCCGGTGACCAAACTGCCAGGCAGGAGTTTACATTGATTCCTCAAAGTATTGTTCATCATCATGTGATAACAATCCCCTCAATGAACGTTTTTTATTGAAATATGTTAAAGCTTCACGAATGGCTGGACCTGTCGGAGTGAGTCCCCCTGTACTAAGCTTAGGAAAAGTTGCCGTCAAGGCTTCAAGGTTCGGGGTCCAATCCAGCAACTTTTCAACATCATTTCTTTTCCCAGGAAATACGAATACGGAAAAACGACTGTCACCCATTCTTGCATTCATACTAAGGGAAAGATCTAATAAGGAATCTTTTACTGTAGGCAGTTTATGTTTCATGCTTGCACTGGTATCAACAAGAATCAGCACTTCGAGCTTGCTTGTTTCCCCAAGCTCATCGACCACCTCCATCACTTCTCCTCGTTTATCAGGCGGAAGATCTTCCATCGTTTTTGAATCTCCAAGTATTTGTTGAAGTTCGCGATTGATAACTCCCTGTATAGTTTGAGTCATTGCCTTTTGGGTCACCATTTGGACGGTTTGGGACAACTGCTGGGCATAGACTATTTGACTTACTCCACCTCCTGAACCAGCAATCTTCTCGATTTCCTTAAGCCCCTTTTCATCTATCACATCATTTTCCATTACACCTATGACATTGATGGTTATGCCTTGCTCCCTTGCTAATTCAGCCATGGCAGACGGCTCCTCACCATGATTTGAACATCCGTCGGTTATAAGCAAAATCTGTCTTAATGTTCCTGCTTTCATGTTTTGCTCTCCCTTCCTATCAATTTGTTACCATAATTGACTAAAAAGGGGGAAATTATACGCCAAAGACATCGCATCAAGTCATATCATAGAGTGGAGTGATTGAAAAGAGTTCATCTCTTTACCTTTTATCCTTCTTCCATTTCACCACCTCATTTTTGGTTTTATTTATTATATATATATAAACGGCCCCTACTGGGCCTTTTTGCGTTTTGGAGAAACGGGAATGGATGCCCATTTCGGTGTGTTATGCTTAATTTTCGATGTTACCACTGTCATGTCATCATCTATGATCCCTTTTGTTCGGATGACCTCTTCCAGTATTAAATCAGAGATTTCCTGCGGATCGTCTGTTTCCATTTCCTTAATTTTTCGTTTAAGCCAGAACTCGATATTTTCGACATGTGAGGGGCCATCGAACACTCCATCGCTCATCATGATTAATATGTCCCCTGCCTTCAGCTCTTCTGATACAACATCAACATCGAAATCCTGGATGATTCCCATAGGGAGGTTACTTGATTCAATTTTTATTATCCTATCCCCCCTTTTAATGAAACTCGGTATCGAACAGATTTTTAAAAACTTAGCCCTTGCGTCCTGAAGATCAATCATTGCCAAATCAAGAGTCGAAAATATTTCATCGGTTGTGCGTAGAGATAATACGGAGTTTACGGATTTAATGGCTATTTTTTCTTCTATTCCCGATTGTAAAAATTTTTGAAGCAGCTTCAATGTCTCTGTACTTTCAAAATGGGCCCTTTCCCCATTTCCCATTCCATCGCTAATGGCTATTGCGAATTTGCCGCAGCCAATTTCCATGGTCGTATAACTATCTCCTGATACAAGCCCTCCCCCCTTGGCAGCATGAGCCACACCCGTTTCGACCGTGAATTTTTTTGCTGACCTAAATATCACCTCACATTGCCCGTTTGGATACGTTGCACACTCTTCTGAATGAACGACTATCGTTTCCCCTAAAATGTCAGAAAGCATAGGTGCAATCAACTTTTCACATTCCCCTCTGCCCTGGCAGTATGGGACACTCATCTCTATATCAACATTCCCTTGTTCTAGACTGTATATTTCAACATGACCTATGTGCAGTCCAAAATCCTGGATGGCTTCCAAAATGGATTCTTCATGTACATGATGATTCTTCCTTTCCCTTTGAATTTCTTTCGCAAAATCATCCATTACTGCTGAAACGCCCCGCAGTTGATCCGCCACTAGTTTCCGACTTTCCTTCACCTGCCTTTTTAATTTTTGGTTTGCTTCAAAATAAGTAAGCTCCTGTGATATCGCCCCAATGACCTGAGGCCCGCGGCTACAATATTTCCCCCATTCTTTCGAAGTTTTTTGAGGGAGCTGACCATTATTTTCACTTAATTGAAGCATAATTTCCTGCATGCCGTCATAGGTTGTATTAAAGTTCTTGGACCAGCATTGTTCTTTTTTAAAACAAAGCTGGCACGTTTTTTCCGTTACATTACTTAAGAAGTAGTCGAATTCTTTCTCATCTTCCTCCAATCTCCCCCTTTCATCCACTTGGGAAAAGCTATTAGAGAGCGCCTCAAATACATGTGAGAATTGCTCCACCCTTTGAGCGGTGACATCCCTCACTTTCCGGGCATACTGCTGCTGTTCATCGGAATTCTCGACTGTGCCCGGTATATGTTTCGCTATTTTGTTGATTATGGATGACGGTGTCAATATAAATAGGGCCACAGCTATAAGTGATTCATAAAGGGTCACCATAATATTACTGGTGCCCTCACCATATAAACCTATCAGTAACGTAGCAATCAAGAGGCCTGCGGCAACCCCTATCTTCCTTCCCTCCTTCAACAAACCGCCCAGAAGCCCTGAAAATGCAAGAAGGCTCATTTGATAAAGACTCGCAATACTTGCCAAGGAGAATATCAATCCAGTAACTACACCTACAGTGGAGCCTATGGCGGCCCCTCCCGCCAGCCCGAAGAGGAGGACCAGGTATCGCGAGAATATATGATCGAGTGATAAATCGTATATCATCCAGCCGATGGTTCCGGTCATCACCGAAGCCAGCAAGATGATGATGCTGACGATTTCCTCCGTCTTTAATGATTGGGACTTAGTCCGAATGGTCAGCATCGGGATGGACTGTATGAAGATTAAGGTTAAAATCATTGCGAGTCCCGCCTCTACTCCTATCATCATCAAGTCGTACAGCTGAATCGTTCGAAATACCAGATATTGCTCAGCCAGGTTGACCAGGAATAGTGAAGCAAAGACGTACATCGACATCGTCTTGAATTGTCCTTCTACGGCGGGCCTCTTAATCTTATGAAATAACAGAAGCAGGAACGCCGATGCAAAGATTACTAAACTGTTGGAATAGTGAACGGTCAGCCCACCTGCAATCAATCCGAATAAAGCCAGTGGCGCCCTGTCACGTCTCATGAGAAAAACGGCTGCGAAAAACGGAAGTCCAAATGGTGCCAGCTGCGAAAGAATTAATGCCCGTCCTAATAAAAAACCGATAATTGCTAAAGAGATGCCTTTTTTTATGAATATATCTTCCGTCTTCATTTGCAGTTGTTGGATCCAATTGATGGCCCCTGCCTTCGCTTCTTTTAACTGAACATCTCCAAGAGGTTCCATCATAGGTCTTTCTACTTTTTCCATTTCAACACCCCATTCGTATTAGTGATTTTTATTATATAGAGGGCTTGTCCATTTTTTTGTCAGAATTTTATAAGCGGATAAGAAAAACGTTCGACGAAATTCTTCTTGAACAATCATTTGTATACAGGTTTTTGTGCCTTTTTTTTCAATACAGAAACGGGTGTTCTTTTTTTTTTGAAGAAAAGCAAAGTTTTTAGGTTATTTTTGCGGAAAATAACACGAATAAATAATCAGGAAATGGAAACCGACAAACTTTATTTTTTTTGTTGACATTTTTCCTTCACGAATGTAAGATATAACTTGTGCTTCAGTAGCACTTACCATTATGGCGGCGTAGCTCAGCTGGCTAGAGCGTACGGTTCATACCCGTGAGGTCGGGGGTTCGATCCCCTCTGCCGCTATCTTTTATCATGAAAATCACGGCCCGTTGGTCAAGCGGTTAAGACACCGCCCTTTCACGGCGGTAACACGGGTTCGAATCCCGTACGGGTCATCAAATACCAAAAGCGCCTCTGAACACTTATCTTAGTAAGTGTTCAGAGGCGCTTTTTTTATGTCGTTGATAATTAAAAGAAGACAAGCCGGCAAGCTTGCCTTTATCTACACTATGAATAATTTCACAGGAAAAGTTGCTAAACTATTATTTTCAGCAGCAATTTTATCCGCGTCTTCCTCCTCGACCTCCCCGTTTCGTTTCGGTGCTACGTTTAAGGGTCGTTAAGCGGTCTTCGCTATCTTTTAAGAATTTAGCCATTTTTTGCTCAAAGTTTTCCTTCGGTTGGAAACTATTACCTTTCGAGCGGAAGTCTTTGGAACGGCTGTCATTCCCTCTTCCTTGGCGCGGACGTGGTGTGTATGCAGGTTTTTGCTCACCTTCAGGACGGTCTATCGCTTTTTTTATGGACAAGCCAATCTTGCCATCTTTAACATTGATGACTTTCACCTCAACTGTATCGCCCACTTTTAAATGATCATTGATATCCTTGACATAGTTATCAGCCACTTCACTGATATGGACAAGACCGGTTGAACCTTGAGGTAGCTCTACAAATGCACCAAAATTAGTTATGCCTGTTACTTTACCTTGTAACTTGCTGCCTACTTCGATTGACATAAAAAAAATGTTCCTCCTTAGAAATGTTAAAAAAATCTCTTCACACTATATTATAACGAAAGTAAAAAAACAGTGTCAATATTAGTCACTATCTTCCTTCCCTTTTGGAAGGGTAAAAATGATTTCGCCTTTTTCAGATAAGAAGTAATCCCGTCTGGCTATTTTCGCTATATAGTCGTCGTCATTAAGCTTTACGATTTCTTCTTTAAGAAGGGTCTCGTCTTTTTTCAATTCAGCTAACTTTCCCTTCAATTCTTCCTTCTGTTTAACTTTCTCATCCAGTGCAACATTTTGCGTTATGAGGGTGGAAACGGCAAAAATCAAAAAGACAGCGGCGAAAACTGAGTAAAGAGTTAATCTACGCATAAGACCACGCTTCTTTTTTTCTACGGTTTGTACTTTTTTCTCTTGTTGAGCGACGTAGGGATTTTCTATTTTTGCCACTTTCCTTTTACGCAGGCTACTCATTTTTTATCGCTCCTCATTTCTTTTTATTTCTCCATCCATTTAGCGTTCTAAATATAGAATTCTTTATTTTCAATAAAATCCCTTTTCCTTTATTATAAAACTTCCCGACGTTTTTCGTAACAAAAACCGGCAATAAATTCCATATATAAGTCAGAATCCATTTTAATGGCCTCCAGAATATATTCAAAATAAAGAGAAGAAGTTTCCCCGCCCATTTTAATAATGCTAAAACGAACTTACCTATCCCAATGATGATGGCTATTACAGATACTATTACCCATTTTATCGGTAGAAATATCAGCATGTGAACCGAATGCGTTATAAATCTCGCCAACTTTATCACAAGTATTATCAAAATCTCCAAAAAACGTTGATAGAAACCTTTGAAAAGTGCTTGATAAGCTGAAAAACCGCATAATAAGGCCAAAAATAAATAGAGGCGAAACTCTCCCTCATTCACTAAAAACAAAACATAAAAAATAAGGAGTCCCTGGATGATCCAGAAAAGGAAGTCATGGATGAATACAATCCACCTTTTCCTTTCTGAACGATTCAGGAACCGGCTATACGTATCCAGGGCAGCTCCAAAGCCACTGCCCATGCCTATCATCGCAAGCAACGTATAAAATTGGATCGTTAAGGTCATTTGAACAATTTGCCAAAGAAGCCTTTAGCTTTCTCCCCAGATTGCTCATCTAAATAAACAAGGTCGAAAATCTTTCCCTTAATGGAAACGACGCCTTTATCAACGTCTAAATTCTTCATTTGCAAGTTTTGGCCCCGGATAGATAAGAATCCCATTGACGTTTCGAGCAGAAACTCTTCATTATCAAAACTTTCAACTTGTTTGACACCGGTAATATCAAGTAAACGGCGGCCTTTCATCGTTACATCGTGCTCTTGGATCGTTCCTTTTGTGTAACCAGCATTCGGATCAATATATTGGCTCATTTTTCATCCCTCACAGTACCACTGATTTTGTACAAGTGTATGTCCGTAAGAGTGGAATTAGAACCAAGCCTGTCCTTACTCCTCCGCTAGCTTTTCTTCCTTTACGATAGTATACATATCTGCAGCCGCTTCTTTTTTCGTCGTTTCTTGAATTTTATCGACACGTACAGTAACCAGCTTTTGACCGAATCTTACAGTCAACTCATCGCCATCTTTCACATTCGAACTTGCTTTGGCCTGTTGTCCGTTAATCGTGATTCTCCCTTTATCCGCAACCTCCTTCGCTAGTGTGCGGCGCTTGATCAACCTTGAAACTTTTAGGAATTTATCCAATCTCATCGACATTCAAATCTCTCCCTTAATTAAAGTCCTTTAGCTTTTGCTTCATCCCAATATGAATCCAATTCTTCCAATGTATAATCCTCAAACTTTTTGTCTGCCCTTTGAATGCACTCTTCTATATATGTAAAACGCTGGTGGAATTTCTGGTTTGCCTTGTAGACGGCTTCTTCCGCTTGTATGTCATAATAACGTGAAATGTTGACAAGCGCAAAAAAGAGGTCGCCCAGCTCTGATTTTATTCTTTCGACATCTCTGTTCGGGCTTAATATTTCCTCTTCCAATTCCTGCACTTCTTCCCTGACCTTTTTCCAGGCTTCGGAAACCTCATCCCAATCAAATCCGACCTTCGCAGCCCTTTTTTGATACTCTTCGGCTCGAAGTAAGTTTGGCAGCGATTTCTCAATACCATCCAGTATGGATTTCAGAGCTTTTGTTTCGCTCCCTTTTTCATTTTCTTTAATTTTCTGCCAGTTAACTAATACATCTTCTTCGCCGTTCACTTCAACATTTCCGAATACATGAGGGTGGCGTCGAATCATTTTCGCCGTAATGCCTTCAATCACATCATCGATCGTGAACATGCCCTCATCTTCACCGATTTGTGAATGAAGCATCACCTGGAGAAGGACATCCCCAAGTTCACCAACCATGCCCTCATCGTCCTCTTCATCGATGGAATCAATCAGCTCGTACGCTTCTTCTATTAGATATTTCTTCAAGCTTTCATGAGTTTGTTTCTTATCCCAAGGACATCCGTCAGGACCTCTAAGTTCTGCGATGATCTGCCGTAGCTTAGAAAACTCCCGATACTGTAACGTTTCTTCTTTAACAGGCGGGACATAAACACTCGTCAAGTTACTTAACTCCATCTGACGGTCGAGCTCGAACAGAGCACATTTTGTCACTTTTTCCTGACTGCTGCCTGCCGCTGTAACGATATATACCTCGTAGTCATCCGGAAGTTTTTCCATTAAAGTCAACTTCACATTGGATGCACTGAATGCGTCATACACCTGTCCGATTATCATATGCTGGGTAATGTGCAAATCATCCGGGGAAAGATCTGTTCCATCCAAAAGCTGGAACCCTTCAATCGGATCGATTTTAACAGCCTGAAACAATGGATCAAGGAAACTTTGCCCGCCTTCCAGCTTAATGGCTATTCCAAGAGCCGGACTCTTTTCGAGCAAAAGCTGAACCGTTTTTTCCGCAACCATAGGATGCCCCGGTACCGCGTATAGAACGGAACGGTTTGAAGCCTCTTGTAATAATGTTCCGGCAATTTCTTCATATACCGCTTCAAATTGGTCGTGCTTTTCATATATCCCGTCAAACGCCGTGAAATTGATTCCTTCCCTTTTCAAATCTCCGATTACCGGATGATCGATCGTTCTTACGAAACATTGTTCTGTTTGTATCAATTTTTTATAAATCCCTAGTGGAAGCTGATCTAAATCCCCTGCACCAAGGCCTATTATCGTAATCTCATTCATGATTTCGTATACTCCTATTCGTTATTATAAATCGCTTAAGCTTTGAACCTGCGGGTATAAGTGAAAGTTCTTCTTCACCAAATAAGCCTGCACGAATGGCGGTCATCACAAAAACGGCTGCACCGATCCCTACACCGACCAAAGCTTGGATCGTAGCTAACAACCGGCTCTCGCCTGAAAACATCAATTCGAATAAGCTATTGAATAAAACAACCGCCGTACCCATATAAACCGTACTCTTCAAGATTATTAACACGTGATTCTTTTCAATTAATGCCTTTTTAATATGTACTCTCAAAACCGCATAAAATAATACAGTCATGATCATAAATGCAAGAACTGTTGCCGAGGCTGCTCCCGCGATTTTGTAATGGGGAACTAGAACAAGGTTTAAAGCCCACTTGCTGCCCACCCCCACAATCGTAATGATCACCGGTACGAACGAATAGCCTAAACTTTGAATTACTGCCGCTTCTGCCATTATGAGGGATGTGAATAAAATCGATAAAGAGAAAATTGCTAAAGTAATTGTCCCTTTGGCATCCATGAACAGCATATGATTGACAGGCTTCATCGTCACCACCAGCCCGATCGCGGCAGCGAGTCCTATCGTCGCACTTACACGAAGCACCAACTTAATCTTATTCAATAATTCATGTTCATTGTTCCTCTGAACGAATCCGGATATTACAGGTACAAGCGCCAATGCAAAAGAATTGGCCACGACTGTACCTAGCTGAAGTAAAGGCTGTCCACGGTCATATACCCCTTTCCATTCTTTGGCTTCCTTTTCCCCCATACCCGTTTCCCTTAGTAGGGAATACAGGTGCAGTGAATCAACGAACTGAAACAAGATGAGGATCAAGCCAGTTATGCAAAAGGCCAAACCTTGGAAAATCAGGACCTTGGAAATTTTGATGAAATTTGCCGGTTTGATTCTCATTCGTAAAAAAAGCTTCCATTCTTCTCTTAAAATAACGAAAGCAATAAGCAGTACCAGGCCAGTTATGCCGCCGGTAATCGAACCGAAGACTGCCCCCTTGCCGACCATATAAGGAGAGTAGCCAAGATACACGAATATTGTGGAAAGCACAAGTATCGTCAATACACGGATGCATTGTTCAGCGACCTGCGAACCTGCCGTCGGTAACATGTCGTTTATTCCTTGAAAATAGCCTCTTAAAACAGATGAAATCGGCATTAATAAATAGGAATAGGCAACGATTCTCAGCAGACCGGCTAAATGCGGATCCTCCATCCATCCTGCAATCCAATCAGCGCCAAGGAATAGTGCAGCAAACATCATGACTCCTATCGAACTTAAGACGACGAATGATGTCACTAAAATGTCCTTGACTGCAAAGTTATTTTTGGAAGACTCCCGTTCGGCAATAAGTTTGGATATGACTACCGGAAAGCCAAGTGTTGATAATGTAAAAGCAACACCGTAGAAGGGATAAACCTGTTGATAGATATAAAACCCGATGTCACCCGCAATGTTCTGATAAGGTATGCGATAGGCCGCACTCAATACTTTTACGATAATCGCTGCTACGCTCAAAATCAGCGCACCTCGAAAAAGTTCATTTGATGTTTTATAAGGCTTTTCAGCCATTCTTTTTCCCCTTTTCACTCATATGTGGTAGTTATTATAGCATAATTCTAATGGTTATTTTTCAATCCCAGCCATACTGTTAATTTTTTTCCATATTCACCTCGAAGAATATTCTCCCCCACTTTATGTCTGCCCCCATCCGGTTAACCTTTTAGAAAGAGCAAAAAGGACAGCGCGATTGCTGCCCTTTTCACCTTTAAAAATATAATGGCATGTCCAAGGTTACTGTTCCATTTGTCTAGCTAGGAAACTCGCTGCTGTTTCAACAGATTTCTGTTCCACTTCACCAATGGTACTATCTTTAGAGAAAATCAAGACGGCACCAATCGGGTCGCCACTCGCAATGATCGGAGCTGCAGTATAAGATTGAACCTCTTCATCATTGGAATCAACGAATGAAATTTGTCCATTCGGAGACTCCAAGACAGGATTTCTTTCTTCCATGATTTTTTCCACTAGTTCACTAACGCTTTTATTTAAGTATTCTTTTTTGGAGCCGCCTGCCACTGCAATGTAAGTATCCCTGTCACAAATCATAACTGGGTTTCCAAGGCTATCATAAAGTGCTTCTGCATATTCCCTTGCAAAATCGCCTAATTCACTAATAGGAGAGTATTTCTTTAGGATGACTTCCCCATCTCTATCTACAAATATCTCCAGTGGATCTCCTTCACGAATACGGAGGGTCCTGCGAATTTCTTTCGGGATGACGACTCTTCCTAAATCATCAATTCGGCGAACGATACCAGTTGCTTTCATCTAATGTTGCCTCACTTTCATCTAATTGATTTGATAAATCCTCATTTTGCAGCAAAATCATCACCAGCTATTGTACTTAGTATTTTTCTAATGGTAAGTTCTATGCACTTTGAAAAAATTTTTCTTTTTGTTGCATTTTTTTACCATGGTACCTAAAAAAATTTCTTCGAGAGGACAATCATTCAATTCAGTTTTTTGTGGCTTGCGTCTCTTTTTTTACATACTGTAAACCCTTGGCCATCTCAAATAAGATATTAAGCCACTTGCTTTGTTCTACGCCTTTTATGTGCAGGACCAGCTTCATTCGATTGCCGTCCATGCCGAAGCCCACCATACGGCCATACTTCGATCCCAGCTCGAACACCTTTTGTCCATCCACATCGTTGCTGACCTTTTCCCTAAGGAGAATGCTGATTTCCTGCTTTAATTGTTTAATGCTTTCAATTCCGGCCATTTCTGCATATACCTTCATTTCGGCAATCATGAATAAATAGGAAACTTCTTCTGGATATTCTCCGAAACGATCGATCATTTCATCCTGTAATTCTTCCACTTCTTCAAGCGAAGCAATCCCTCTGAACCTTTTATACATTTCTATTTTCTGATGTCCATCCATTATGTAGGCATCAGGGATATAAGCATCAACTTCAACGTCAATTTCCAGGTTGTTCTTTTCTTCGGCTGGTTGGTCATTACGTTTCGCATCTACCGCTTCTTTCAACATTTGTGAATACAGATCAAAACCAACTGAATCGATGAAGCCATGTTGTTGAGCCCCTAGAATGTTTCCAGCTCCCCTGATGGATAAATCACGCATCGCGATTTTGAACCCTGAACCCAATTCTGTAAATTCCTTAATGGATTGAAGACGTTTTTCTGCTACTTCCGTCAACACTTTATCTTTCCTATAAGTGAAGAATGCATATGCCACCCGATTGGATCGCCCTACACGGCCACGCAGCTGATAGAGCTGTGAAAGTCCCATTCTATCAGCTTCATTCACTATAAGCGTATTAACATTCGGGATATCAACACCCGTCTCTATAATGGTTGTACTTACCAAAACATCATATTCACCTTCTAAAAAGCCGAACATGACGGCTTCCAGTTCTTGCTCTGACATTTGCCCATGAGCATAGGTGACACGGGCATCGGGCACCAGCATGGAAATTTCTTCTGCTTTTCTTGCTATATCCTCTACCCGATTGTAAAGGAAATAAACCTGACCGTCCCTGGCCAATTCCCGTTCTATCGCTTCCGTTACCAACGAGCCATTATACTCCATGACATAAGTTTGGATCGGGAATCGGTTCTCAGGCGGTGTTTCGATGACAGACAGATCCCTCACGCCCAACATGGACATATGAAGAGTCCTCGGAATCGGCGTCGCAGTCAAAGTCAGTACATCCACATTAGTTTTTAACCGTTTGATCTTTTCCTTATGTGTAACGCCAAAGCGCTGTTCTTCATCAATGATAAGCAACCCCAAATCGCGGTACACGATATCTTTGGATAAAATCCTATGCGTGCCAACCACTATATCCACCGTGCCGGCCTTCAAGCCTTTAATCGTCTCCGTTTGCTGTTTTTTAGTCCGGAAACGGCTCATATGACCAATCGAAATGGGATAATCCTGAAAACGCTCCCTTAATGTTTCATAGTGCTGCTGGGCGAGGATTGTGGTCGGAACAAGAAATGCAACTTGCTTGCCATCCATTATGGCTTTAAAAGCGGCCCTGATGGCCACCTCTGTCTTCCCATATCCAACATCGCCACATAATAAACGATCCATCGGCCGTTCCCGTTCCATATCCTTTTTTATTTCGACTATGGAACGTAATTGATCTTCCGTTTCGCTATAAGCGAATGATGTTTCGAATTCTCTCTGCATATCACCATCAGGTGAAAAGGCATAGCCCTTAGCCGCTTCCCTTTCTGCATATAACTTGATTAGATCATCGGCAATGTTCTCAACGGATGATTGAACCTTGCTTTTGACACGTTTCCATTCCGTTCCGCCTAGCTTATAAAGCTTCGGTTCTTTCCCTTCAGAACCGACATATTTTTGGACAAGATCAATTTGGTCGACAGGAACATACAATTTGTCATCCGCTTGATAACGAATATTCAGGTAATCTTTATGGACCCCATTTATCGTAAGGGTTTCAATACCCAAGTATTTACCAATACCGTGATTAACATGAACGACATAGTCACCTATCTTCAGTTCGGAATAACTCTTGATTCGCTCCGCATTCGATAATTTCTGTCTCCGTACTGATTTCTTTGACTTCTTATTAAACAATTCCGTTTCCGTAATGATACTGAACTTTTGCATAGGTAATTCAAAGCCGCTATTCAGACTGCCGCGTAAAATCTGTACTTTACCTGGAAGGATGCTGTTCGCATTAAACAGTTCTGCTGCTTCTATATCATAATCGGCTAAAACTGAATGCAGCTTTTTTACCCGTTCTTCATCCTGTCCAAGTATGACGACTGTATATTTCCCTTTTTTCCAACGTTCCAGTTCAGCTTTGAACACATTCATCTGTCCATGGAAATTTTGCATTTGTTTACTGGCAAAATTCAGGATATTCTGAGGATTCGTATGCGGTACATGCCGTAAAAACAATGAAAGGTATACAAACGGCCTGCTGGATTTCATTATTAATTCCTGCATGGGGTGAGCCAATTTTATATCATGGATAATTTGTCCCTGACTTAAAAGGTCCGTGTACCAACCAGCCTCTTCCTTTTCCAAAGAATCATTGATTTCCTGGATTCTACTGATTTCATCTAAGAAAACCAAACCATTTACCGGTAAATAATCTATTAAACTAGCTGGATCTTCATACGCTAAACTTAAGTATTTAAAGATTTTGTCGGGTTTATTCCCCATTTTCAGCTGTTCAAGTTCATAACTGACCGTTTGAACCAGCTGTTCCTTGGTTTTTTCATCTTTAAGTTTCTTCAAGCTTTTACTTAATCCGCTCTCTAGCCTTGTTATGATTCTTTCGATATGCTCCGTCTCTAGCAAAGCCTCACTGACAGGACCAATCGTCACTTTCTTGAGTTTCTCGATGGACCGCTGATCTTCGCTTGAAAAAGTCCTTATTGAATCTATTTCGGTATCGAATAATTCAATTCGTATTGGATTAGGTTCGGTGATCGGATAAATATCGATTATACCGCCCCTGATACTGAATTCACCTGGAGAAGCAACCATTTCAGACCGGTTATAACCCATAGCAATGAATTTATTAAGCGTTGCTTCAAGTTCGATGTCTTCCCCTAAATTAAACGCGAGCTGATGCCTCTTCCAAATATCCTTTGGAGGAAGCACACGACGCACCCCGGGAATTGGCGCAATGACAATCCCTTTCTTTCCCTCCGCCCAAAAGTTCAATGCCTCTACACGTTGGGCCCTTAATTCCGGGCTGGCTACACTCAAATCAGCCGCAATCAATTCATTAGCTGGATATATATATAATTCTTCCTCGGGTATGAAACTGGATAAGTCCTCATGGAATTTTTGTGCTTGCAATAAATTATGGGTAACTAATAAAATGGGCCTATTCGTCTTTTCATATACGGAAGCCAGCAATAGTGATCTCGAGGAACCCGTCAGACCAGAGACGATTTGCTCCTTAAGTCCTTCATCGATGCCGGCTATTAACGAATGAACATCATCTTGTTTGGAGAACAAGTTCTGCAATCCATTCATTTTCTTTCCCCCCTCTCTTTAACGTGCGAAAAACATTTTAAATCCTTGTATTTGAACTTGGCCATTTCACCAAGCGTCCTCTTTATTAACGGCGATGTGCCCTGGTATTCCAGACAAACGGAAAAATGCTTTGGATTTTGTCCAAAGCCCTCTCCCGCTAATGAATAATATAATCGTTTTCATATAAATCAGGGTTTCTTTGCAGCGATTCATGGCAATCTTCACATATCGCCCTTACATGCATATCCCCTTCAGAATCATAAACGATCATCTCTTGTCGCTCTTCATCGGTAAGTTGATTAAAACCTAACTGCTCCGTACTCAGTGAGTGTGCCTCGATTGAGCCCAGCTTAGTTCCGCAATGTCGGCATCGATAATGGAGAGCCATTTGGTAACCCCCTATTTTAGTAATAGTGTTAGTATGTACAAAAGTAGAGGGTTTTTATTCAGCGAAACAGGAAGATATTATTCTTTACTTATATCTACTCTCTGCTTATTGGTTATATTCGTTCATGACCTGTATAAATGGTTTTTCAATCCAGGCTTCACAAGAAGCTGCGCTTTTTTCGATCGTTGCCCCGACATGATCCCACTCTTCAGGCGAAAAACGCCCTAATACATAATCAGATACCGGAATACGGCCAATCGGGCGGCCAATGCCTATTCTGATTCGATTGAATTCTTGCGTACCCAAATGGGCAATTGAAGATTTTATCCCATTATGACCGCCTGCACTTCCTTTTTGACGAAGGCGAAGCTTCCCTGGAGGCAAATCAAGGTCATCATATATAATGACCACATTCTCGATATCCACCTTAAAGAAATGCATGACAGCCGAAATGGATTCTCCTGACAAATTCATGTAGGTTAAGGGTTTAAGTAATAAAACCTTTTCTCCCTTTACCATTCCTGCTCCATATATTCCCTTATGTTTTGCTTGATCAAGTGGGATCGACCATCTTTTCGATAACTCATCTATTACTTCAAATCCGACGTTATGCCGAGTTTTTTCATATTGTTTACCTGGGTTCCCTAACCCTACAATAATTTTCATGATTCACACTCCGTCATTACGGTTATTTAGGGAGTTACGCTGGGACGAAGTTTCCCCAAGATCATTGACCTTAGAAAAATAGTACCCTAATTTCCAGCTGGCCTGCAAGCGACCGGAGAACTAATTAGGAAAAAACCTAATTAAAGGAACCATTTCCGAAAAATGGTCCGGTTTAAATTGATGCACCCAGAGATTGAAAAGACGTAACTCATTAAGAGCTACGCCTATTATATCACGATTCACTTGTTTAATCCCGACATCATGACTCTGGTGATGCCTTGGTTTCCCTGCCTTCTTCATTTTCAGGGATACCGCCATCTTGCTGTTCACCTGTACTTATTTCCTCTTCCTGACGAGGAGCCAAAACAGATGCAACGACTTCTTCACCATCGTTGTCGATTGTAACTTGCTTATTCGTTTGGATATCGGATATGTAGATTGTATCCCCTACCTGAAGTTCGGTAACGTCAACATCGATGGAATCAGGAATGTCATTAGGTTTAGCCGTAACCGTCACTTCATGAAGGGACTGCTGAAGGACCCCACCGTCTTTCACGCCTTTACAAACACCGACAAGGTTAACGCGAACTTGTGCCTGTAATTGAGCGGACATATCTACAATTAAAAAGTCTGCATGATAAATGGAGTTCTTTATTGGATCCTTTTGATAGTCAGAGAGCATGACTTTATAACTCGTACCTTCCAATTCCAAAGAAATGATTCCATTACGGCCTATTTCCTTGATCGTCTTTTGAAGCTCAATATTATTGACTGAAATGGCCGTACTGTCATTTTTTTTGCCATATACTATCGCAGGGATTTCACCGTTTTCTCTCAAATTCCTTAAATTAGAGTGTTTTGAATCCGTACGTTCTTTTGCAGCTAATATATTACTCATACATCCTCCGCCTTCCTAAATATTAATTACAAGTTTCTCTATATTTAACATTTCCCTAAATGGCGAATCATTAAACATGAAAGGTAAAATCCGAAGGGAGCAAAAAGAGGATAAACATATGGTAAACATAGGAATTCGCTACAAAATCTTTTTTCTCTAATTCAAGCGTGAATCGCTTTGTTTTCCATTTCCCCCTCAACTTGCATCACTCGGTTAAGGATTTGAGCTGCTAGTGATGAATATTGAATACTATCCTTTTTCCGTGGTCTCGGCAGATTGATTTCCTTATTCATGACGACTTTGCCTTCTTCGATTAATATGACACGGTCGGCAAGCATTACGGCTTCTTCAACATCATGTGTAACAAGTAAGGCAGTAAAGTCCCTTTTCCTCCATAGTTCTTCAATCAGCCTTTGCATGCCAATTCTCGTCAAAGCATCCAATGCACCTAACGGCTCATCCAAGAGGAGAATGTCAGGTTGGTTCACCAATGCCCTCGCTAATGCAACCCTTTGTTTTTGCCCCCCAGATAAAACGGACGGCCAATCATTTGCTCGATCTGCAAGGCCCACTTGCTCCAGTAACTCCATAGCATTTGGCTTCCAATCCCCTTTCAATCCAACACCAATATTTTCAAGGATTTTTTTCCAAGGAAAAAGCCTTCCATCCTGAAACATCGTACGTGACGATTTATTTAATCCATTCAATGGCTTTCCATTCACCAGTATCTGCCCGCCCGTCGGCTTTTCCAGTCCTGCCACAAGACGAAGCAAGGTGCTCTTTCCACATCCACTCTTACCGACAATGGCTATAAATTCCCCTTTTTTAAATGTGAGGTCCATCCCCTTTAATACTTCAAACTCCCCAAAATCCTTTCTTACACCCTGCAACTCCAACGAATTTCCATTTTTCATATTAATGACCTCCTCATTGGTATGATGGATGCCACTTTAAGCATCTTTTTTCAATTATTTTGGCCGCAACGTCCGAGATTTTTCCCAATAAGGCATATAAGAGAATACTGAGAACAACAATATCCATCCTCATGAATTCCCGGGCATTCATAGCCATATATCCTATTCCGGAATTAGCGGATATTGTTTCTGCTACAATTAATGTGACCCACATGATTCCAAGGGAGAAGCGGATACCCACCAAAATGGACGGAAAGGCTGCAGGGAGGATCACATTCCAGAATAAAGAAAAACCACTTAACCCATAAACCCTTGCCGCTTCAATTAAATCCTTATCCACCGATTTCACTCCATGAAATGTATTTAAATAGATAGGAAATAGAACCCCTAAAGCGACAAGGAAAATTTTCGCTTCTTCTTCTATACCAAACCATAGAATCACCAGTGGTATTAAAGCTAAATGCGGAATGTTACGCAACATCTGAAGCGATGTATCGAATAAGCTTTCAGCAATGGATGATAACCCATTTAACAACCCTAGTACAAAACCAATAATCCCGCCGATTAAAAAGCCGATGAAGGCCCGCTGAGCACTGATGCCGATATAATCTATAAGTTCCCCTGTTTTCAATAAAGTGACGCCAGCTTGAAAGACTTCAGTCGGGGCAGGCAATATCCGTTCCGACAGAATCCCCCAAAAGGACAGCAGCTGCCAAGTTACCAAAAGGAGAATGGGCACAAGCCATGATATGAGGTGGAACCTATTGAACTTTTTGTTTAACTTTTTCTGCATCTTCAATTTCACTTCCTTTTGTAGGGTAGTGGTCATTTGCCAGTATTTCCCCGAATGGACTCGTCGCTTTCGAAACGGGAACTTGCAGCTGTTCGACAGGAAGTAAAGGGAATAATAATTCCGCAACACGGTACGCTTCTTCCAGGTGAGGGTACCCAGATAAAACAAAGGATTCTATTCCGATTTCTTCATATTCCTTCATTCTGGCAGCAACATTTTCTGCACTTCCGACTAGTGCTGTACCGGCACCACCACGCACAAGACCTACACCCGCCCATAAGTTTGGACTGATTTCGAGTGAATCCCTGTTTCCATTATGAAGTTGCGACATCCTCTTCTGTCCCACTGAATCAAATCGTTCAAAAATCTTTTGTGAATTTTCAATCATTTCATCATCCACATATTTAATGAGTTCGTCCGCTGCCTGCCAAGCTTCTTCTTCCGTTTCTCTTACAATGACATGCATGCGAATGCCGAATCTGACTTCACGTCCGTACTCTGCTGCTTTTTTACGTACCTTTTCAATTTTTTCAGCCACTTGCACCGGCGGCTCACCCCAAGTCAAGTAGACATCAATATGCTTTCCCGATATATCGATGGCTGGATCGGATGAACCTCCGAAATAGAGCGGTGGGTACGGTTTTTGTACAGGTGACAACAGAATATTTCCACCTTCAACCTTTAGGTGCTCCCCTTCATAGTCCACACTCTCACCAGACATTTCCTTTCTCCAGATATCGAGAAATTCATTTGTTTGCTCATAGCGTTCCTTATGATTTAGAAACACGCCATCACCTGCCAATTCGACTGGGTCCCCCCCAGTTACAACATTGATCAAAAGACGGCCATTCGACAGCCGGTCAAAGCTTGAAGCCATACGCGCAGCTAAGGTTGGCGACATTAAACCTGGACGAATTGCAACTAAAAATTTCATTCTTTCCGTTGCGGAAATCAATGAAGAACCAACTACCCAAGCATCCTCACAAGACCGACCTGTTGGAAGCAACGCCCCTTCAAAACCCAAATGATCAACCGCCTGTGCTATTTGTTTTAAATAAGGTAGCGTGATTGCCCTCCCTCCCTTTGTCGATCCTAAATAGCGACTTTCCCCATGCGATGGTAAAAACCAAAATACTTTCATTTTCATTTCCCCCTTAATTTTTTTTAACATCTGCAGATGCATCCAAAACATTAATCTTGCTTGGGATTAATTTAAGATTGTAAAACGTATCGGCAATCTTTTGTTGATCATCCAAAACCCCATTGGAAATCTCCTCAAGTCCATATTCCTTTCTATTTAATGTTTTTTCCAATGCCTCCACACTCATTCCAATTTCCGGAGATAGAAACTCAGCGACGTCCCTTGGGTTTTCTTCAATCCATTTATCAACTTTTATCAGTTCTTCTTTGATAATCTTCAAAGCCTCTTCGTTCTCGGCAAATGAATCAGTTGCCAAAAAGAATTCCCGATTCGCCACCAGTCCTTCTCCATCCTGAATCGTTTTCGTTTCAAGTTCCAATTCCGCCGCTGATAAAAATGGATCCCATATTACCCAGGCATCGATTTGGTTTCCTTCAAAAGCAGCTCTCGCATCAGCCGGTGGCAAGTATACGGGCTGAATGTCACCAAGAGTAAGGCCTGCTTCCTCTAACGCTTTGACCAATAGGTAATGAACATTTGAACCTTTATTCAAGCCAACCTTCTTACCTTTTAAACCTTTCACATTTTTAATGGGTGAATCCTTTTGCACGACTATAGCCTCTCCCGAAGGGTTTGCCGGCTGATTAGCAATGTAGACAAGTGGTGCATTGGCTGCTTGTGCAAATATCGGTGGCGCCTCCCCTGTGTGCCCAAAATCAATGCTGCCGACATTCAAGGCTTCAAGCAGTTGAGGTCCTGCAGGGAATTCAGTCCAATCGACCGTATACCCCACTTCTTTTAAATGGCTTTCCAGCTCCCCTTTTGATTTTAAAATATTTAATGTCCCGAATTTTTGATAACCGATTCGGATGGTTTTATCTGATTCTTTTGCGTCAGCACTTGTGGAACTGTTCTTTTCCTGCCCACATGCACTCACTATCAGCATGAAGATGCTGAAAATGGACAGGAGCCATATCTTTCGTTTTTTCTTCATATTCTGCACACCCTTCTTAAACTATTTATATAAAAATAAAAGGCTCCTTCACTTCACCAATAGGACAATAGGGCAAAATGATGCCTAATGTTCAATGGTAAGTTAAAAGGAGCCTTCGGTAGTCCGATCGGCGTTAACCAGTATGCACTTGCGTTAGTACAGTTTTTAATTACATGAATTTGAATTGAATTTGTATAGCCATTTTATTATTACTATTCTCATCTGTCAACTAAGAATTAAATATTTTCCGAAAATTCCAAACAAAAATACGGCGAGCCCGAAGGCCCGCCGTGTTTTGTTTAATTTTGTTATCAATCGAATAATGTGCTGACTGATTGTTCCTCATGCACACGAATAATCGCCTCTGCAATCAAAGGTGCTACAGAAAGTCCAGTAATTTTATCGATTTTCTTATCTTCAGATAGGGCAATCGAGTTAGTCACGACCAATTCCTTGATCGTTGAATTTTGAATCCTTTCGATGGCAGGACCTGAAAGGACTGGGTGTGTACAACAAGCATACACTGCTTTAGCACCATTCTCCACAAGGGCATTGGCCGCTAGTGTAATAGTGCCTGCAGTATCGATGATGTCATCAATCAGTATTGCTGTCTTCCCTTCAATATTACCAATGATGTTCATGACTTCAGCCACGTTCGGTCTTGGACGGCGCTTATCGATAATGGCAATCGGTGCTTTTAGGCGATCGGCCATTTTACGGGCACGTGTTACACCACCATGATCTGGGGAAACGATGACGATATCACTTAGATCTTTTTCCTTGAAGAAATCAGCTAAAATCGGAACAGCAACAAGGTGATCGATCAGAATATCGAAGAAACCTTGAATTTGTGGTGCGTGAAGATCTAAAGTGATAACACGGTGGGCACCAGCCGTTTCTAAAAGATTTGCGACAAGTTTAGCTGTAATCGGTTCACGCGCACGCGCTTTACGATCTTGTCGGGCATAACCGTAATATGGCATTACAATATTGATCGTTTTAGCTGAAGCACGTTTAAGAGCATCGATCATAATTAAAAGTTCCATTAAATTTTCATTGACTGGTTGGCTTGTCGATTGGATTACGTAAACGTCACAGCCACGAATACTTTCTTCAATATTAATCTGAACTTCACCGTCACTGAAACTTGTTACGCTACATTTTCCAAGTTCAACACCGATTGCAGCAGCAATTTCCTGAGCTAAATCGAAGTTTGAATTTAAAGAGAATACTTTTAAATTAGGATCTAAATACTGATTTGACATGATGACCTCCGTCGGTTATTTATTAAATTTCAAATTCTTGACATAATCTTCTTTGTTAACTTGACGAGCCCGTGCAACGGATAGGGCTTCCTGCGGTACATCTTGCGTGATGGTTGACCCAGCAGCTACATATGCTCCTTCTCCTACTGTCACAGGTGCAACTAGATTAGAATTGCAGCCTATGAAGACATTGTCCTCAATCTTCGTCAAATGTTTATTTTTCCCGTCGTAATTCACGGTAATAGATCCGCAGCCTATATTAACATTCTCCCCAACCTCTGCATCACCAATATAACTCAAATGTGAGGCCTTGCTTCCTTTGCCAAAAACGGTCTTTTTAATTTCGACAAAATTACCGATCTTAACGGAATCCTTAATATCTGATTGAGGTCTAACATGTGCGAATGGACCGATTTTAACAAAACTTCCAATACTGCTTTCGTGTACAACCGATTGGAGGACTTCCGTTCCATCACCAATTTCACAATTACTGATTTCCGTATTCGGGCCAATCAAGCAATCCTGCCCGATAATACTTTTTCCTTTAATGAATGACCCAGGGTTAATGACTGTATCCTGTCCGATTTGCACATCCGCTTCAATGAACGTTGTAAGCGGATCGATGATCGTTACACCATTCCTCATATGAGTTTCATTGATGCGTTTCCGTAAAACTTGCTCAGCCTGCGATAAAGCCACGCGGTCATTCACACCCAATGTCTCCTCGAAATCACTGGATTGGAAGGCCGTCACCACTTCGCCTTCCCGTTTTAAAATTTCAATAACATCCGGTAAGTAATATTCTTCTTGGACATTATCATTTGAAACTTTTTTCAACGCGCTAAATAATGCTTGATTGTCGAAGCAATATGTACCGGTATTTATTTCCTTAACATATCTTTCTTCATCAGAGGCATCCTTATGCTCGACGATTTTTTCTACAAGTCCGCCTTCACCGCGAAGGACCCTTCCATAGCCAGCAGGGTTATCTGCATATGCTGTTAAGATTGTTGCTTTAGCCTGACTTTGCTCATGCAATGCTATAAGCTCTTTCATCGTTTCCGCTTTAATCAGAGGCGTATCACCGCAAATAACAAGGGTCGTACCACTTTTTACGGATAAAACGCTTTCCGCTTGCATTACAGCATGTGCCGTACCTAATTGCTGTTCTTGTAAGGCATACTTGCATGAATCACCAAGTTGTTCTTGAACTTTTTCAGCACCATGGCCGATGACTGTTACAATATCTTCTATTTGAAGTTGATTGACTTGATCGATAACATGTTGTACCATTGGTTTCCCGCAAACAGGGTGCAAAACCTTATAAAGCTTAGATTTCATCCTAGTACCTTGCCCAGCGGCCAATATTATTGCATAGCGATTACTCATAACAGGCCTCCATTTTCACCTTTTTATCCACTAAAAATATTATCTCAAATAGTGATTCTTTTCAAGGTAACAATTAAAAGTACATATAATTGTCAACCAATTTGGTGAAAAAAGTTCAAATTCCTACAGGCTTACAAATGTTATTATTGGACCTTTTAGCATTATTTAAATCATGGTCGATGTCATTTTCATTAACAGCATAATACAGAAAACATGTCTCCTCCCCTTTATAACACCAGCCACCCCCATTATCCCAAAACACTGCCATGATCGCGCCATGCCCTATGTACAAGCCATTTGGGAGTACTTCACCCTTGTTAAATCCCATTCCGAAATCAGGTTGCCGGTTTATTTCACCTTCAGCACATTAGATGTATGGAGTAAGTGGTATCCCCTAAATCCTACAGGAATTTCAATATCAGGTAGAGCAAAAAAGGTTTAAAAAATAAAAAGGACGGGTACTTAAAATTTTGAAGATAACAACGTAAGTTTAACAATTTATTAAAGCAAATGTCTGTATGATGAGCCGATAAGTTCTAAACTTATCTGTTTTTGAATAAATAAAAAAGAGCACTACTTATGAAGTAGGCTCTAGATGCACGAATTATAAATTTAAAGTTTAAAAGTAAGATTATTTTAAGAAGCACCTGCTCCAGCTTCCTCTAATTCAGTTTCAAGTTCTCCCAATCGATGATATTCTGTCAAGACAGCTTCTTGAATTTTCCCGCGTGTCGAGGAATTGATTGGATGAGCGATATCCCGGAATTCTCCATCTGGAGTTCGTTTACTTGGCATTGCTACAAATAAACCATTGTTTCCGTCGATCACACGAATATCATGAACCACAAATTCATTATCCAGTGTAATTGATGCGATAGCTCTCATACGACCATCCGTATTCACCCGGCGTAATCTTACGTCAGTTACTTCCATTTAAGCTCACCATCCCTTTTTGTTGTTGTTAAAACTTAAAGTACATATTCAACAAAAAAACGTGAACTCCTTCTATTATCTGTAATTTTTTTAGAAAATTCAGCCTAGTTTTCAAAAACACTAAAAATCGCCCTTATATTACAGGAAAATTACCCATTACGAATTACCTTTAAAAAAATAAAAAAACGCCCGTTTATTTAACGAGCGCTACCACTTCTATTTCCACTAGTGCATCTTTAGGAAGCCGAGCAACCTCTACACAAGAGCGAGCAGGTTTGTGACCAGAAAAATATTCTCCGTATATTTCATTAATCGAACCGAAATCGTCCATACTTTTAATGAATACTGTAGCCTTAATGACAGTTTCCAATGAAGCCCCAGCTTCTTTCAATACAGCTTGGAGATTCTTAAAGACCTGGTGTGTTTGTTCCTTGACATTCCCTGTTACCATCTCACCAGAAGCAGTAAGTGGGATCTGTCCTGAACTGAAAAATAACTTATCCACGATGACGCCTTGTGAATATGGTCCGATCGCTGCCGGTGCTTCATCCGTATGTATCGTTTTCATGAAATGATTCCCCCTATTCCTTTTTCGTAAAATAATTCCCACGGCTGACCTTAATTTTTTTGTCTCTTTCGACCACCTGCGTCAACTTGATTAAAGAAACATAGTCCTCGACAAGGCACTCCTCCGTATGTTCGGATTCGACCAGCACCGCAATTCCGGCAACTGTTGCCTTAAATTCATCCAATAGACTGACCATACCGTTAATGGTACCTCCAGCCTTCATGAAATCGTCTACAATCAATACATTCGAACCCTCAACCAAGCTTCTCTTAGAGAGTACCATAGTCTGAATCCTCTTTGAAGAGCCTGAAACATAATTGATGCTCACTGTAGAACCTTCCGTTACTTTATTATTCCTACTTACAATGACAACTGGAACATTCAAATAATTTGCCACGGCGTATGCTAATGATATCCCTTTGGTTGCCATTGTCATGATGACTGAGACATTTTTCTTGGCATACATTGAAGCGATTATCCTTCCAACCTTATTCACGGTTTGCGGATGTCCTAATATGTCTGTCATATATAGATAACCGCCAGGAAGTAGCCTTTCGGGACTAGCAATCGTATCGCATAATCCGTCAATGAAGGCATTGGCTTCTTCTTCCTTGATGGACACAATATATTTCACTCCACCAGCCGCACCTGGAACGGTTGTTAAAGATCCTATCCCGCGTTGTTCAAAGGTATCTTTGATGATTGTCAAATCTTCACTGATCGAGGACTTTGCCGAACTGTATCTTTCAGCAAAATAAGTCAGCGAAACAAGTTCCCCTGGATGTTCTAATAAATAATTGGTCATATCGACTAGCCTCTCGCTGCGACGAAATTTCATTGAGACACCCCCTTTGTGAATTCCGAATATTATATAGCAACTATACCACTAATGTACGTTTCTATTCAAGATTGTTTCGATCACCCAGTAATCGGACCGCATAAACTTGATCACAAAATCCGCGAAGTCCATTATAAATTCTTTGCATGCGCGAATCATGTTCCACCAATCCAAAAACGGTCGGACCACTTCCGCTCATCAAGACCGAATCTGCACCAAATGTCTTCATTTGATCTTTAATGTTCGCAACCTCTGGGTATAACTGCAATGTCACTTGTTCCAGAACATTGCCCAACCCCTCACATACATCGTGATAATTGTTATCCATAATAGCCGAAATCATTCCAGGTACATCCGGATGCTCCATTTTTGAAGTTTGGAGCCTTTTGTATATATCTGCTGTCGAAACGCCGATCGTCGGTTTGGCCAAGATTACCCAGCATTTTGGCGGTGCAGGAAGATGCGTGATTTTTTCCCCGCGCCCTCTTGCCAATGCCGTACCTCCATATACACAAAATGAAACATCAGAGCCAATTTCAGCTCCTATTTCCGCAAGTTCATCCATGGAAAGACCAAGCTTCCACAGTCTATTTAAGCCTCTCAAGGTAGCTGCGGCATCACTGCTTCCACCAGCAAGTCCTGCGGCTACAGGTATATTTTTCTCTATAGTTATAGAAACACCTTTATTGATCCCAAAACGTTCCTTTAGAATAAATGCGGCTTGATAAGCTAAATTCCGATGATCATCCGGAACAAATCGATTATGGGATAGAATTTGAATATGATTTCCCGTTATTTCCTTTAGTTCAATTCTATCAGCAAGGTCGACTGTCGTCATGATCATTTCCACCTCATGATACCCATCAGGCCGTTTGAAAAGCACATCCAAAGCCAAATTAATTTTAGCCGGGGCTTTTTCCATAAGCTTCAATATGTCCACCTACTTTAACGTTCTTAAAAGTTCTTGTCCTATTCTATCATATTTGTTTATATTCTAAAGGTTTTTTCATCGTAATTTCAATGTAATGAAGCTGACATTGGCCCTTAGAGGAGAATAGACACATGTAGGTACTTGGGAGAGCAGCCACTTCCTGCACCCCAAAAGACTTGCTACATATCCATATAGCATTCACCGATACATAAAAAAGCCAGACTCCTTAACTACAATGTAAGCAAAAATGAATAGAGCTATACATTGTATAAAGAGTCCGGCTTCTGTCAACATGACGGCATGGTACAATTAAGTGTTTTTTCTTACTCTTTGTTCACCAATTGACGTTGTGCTTTTTCGATAGCAAGTTTTACCATGTTCCCTGCGTCCCTAGCCCGGATTCCTCCCCAGCCTTCTTTCTGGACAACATCGTAAAATCCAAGTTCTTTAGCCAATTCCTCTTTAAGATCATTTGACATAATCCCTTTTTTCCTGCTCAAGCGAAGCAACCCCTTTCACATGCCGTCACATGCCTAGTGTTTGCATCATACGCTATTTCATTACATCCTTTTTAAGCCTTTACTGGAGCTCACAGGATATTCTATACAAAACAAAAAGCAGCAAACAAAGTTGTTCGCTGCCTCGTCTAAGTTAAATCTCTTGTTGTTTGTTTAAAAATGTTAGTTCTACGGTTTCCGTTAAAACATCCGCATAGCTGTAAGATACTCTTTCAAACGCATTTTCATCTTGGTCGAGCTCAATTACAAAAACAGCCGGATAAGTTTCCGCCAAAGTTCCAAATCGTTCTACAGTCTTTCTTCTTCCACCGTTTGCTTTTAAGAGCAATCTTTTACCTAGGTTTGAATCAAGTGCAGTTTTAATATCAGCTAGAGTTTTTGGCATTTTCGGTCCACCTCACTAAGTTAAGTATATCACAATTTACAAATATACGCAAACAAAATAATAAATTATATCAGCACTTAAAAATGTAGTCAATATATTTTTATCTGAAATTCGGCAAAATCGCGAACAATTTTATTATATCCTGGGAAATGAAAAATTATGTAAACGAACTATTTCATTATTTATTAAGCCGAATTTTCGTAATTAAATCATTAACTAGTGACATTACTCAACAAAAAACCAGTTTTTTTGTGAGGATATCCGAATTCTTACCCCACCAAAAGCAAGCTGCATTCTTTCAAAATGCAGCTCGTTCATTCTTCCTGAAATGGCTTGAAAGGCAACCCGGTCCGTAACACCCCTTTTGTCTCAATTCCTCCCAACCCCTTTTCTCCCGTTAATGTATTCCGAAGGACATCCCATACATGAATATGATCGGAAAAAGACGTAAAGCTTATCTTTCCGACGATATATACCGGATCAAGAGCATGTATATTAACACGGGAAGGAGAACTTGCAAAATTTGCCCCCGCTTGGATCAGCGATTCAAAATGCGATTGACAAGCCCCGGCAAATATAATCAGTTGGTCTAAATGAGAAACCTTCCTTCGCGCTTCTCTAACTGTCTGTACAAAATCCTTTGAATGACGGTAGGCATTTATATCGGACATCGGTCCTTTTGATTTTGAATAGGCATCATGACCGGTGACAACAAGAATGTCCGGCCGATAATGGTCCAACAAACCCCCGATTCTTTGGGGCATTTCCTTTTCATTGCAATAGATGCCATTGACCGGAATACTGAATTTCTGATAAAGCTCCATGCATTTCCTTAAGTAAGATGCATCCCCATCAACATGGAGGACCCTCCCTGGTATCTGAAAATATTCACCGCTATAACGATAGCCATTACTGGATTGATAGCCATTTTTTTGTTGTTGCAGCTCTAGATCTTGTGTTAATAAGCGGTAGGATTGTTCTTGAAGTACCTCATTCGACCTTTGTCGATCATTTCTTTCATTATCATTAATGATCATTAAATCTTGAAAAGGTGCATCTGCAATCAGTCGGATATCTTCTCCATAAAGAATAGCTTCACGTCTTCCATCAATATCACGGATATCGATTACTCGGAACAACACGTCGCATTTATAGGAAACCCGACCAACAATATCGTTTATTTGAATATTCATGGCCCCACCCCATGAGAAGACTTATTTTCAGCCCGCCCTAGTTTATTTTCATTCTTAAGTTATGCGAACCATTCTCGAATGGTGAAAGGTGGAATTGATTACATTTCCGGGTACATTCCATCATGATGCGCCAATTTCAAAATAAAAAAAGCCGGATGCTGGGAGTTACCCCATTCCGACTTGAGTTTCTTTATTTGAAATTCGGCAATAACGCATCACTTAGGCGGCCAAATTCTTTGATGCTCAGTGTTTCTCCTCGTCTGGAAGGATCCACTTCTGCGGCTTCGAGAGCAGCAAGTATGAGTTCTTTTTTCGATTTACCATCTGGCAGCTGACTGGTTAAGTTATTTAAAATCGTTTTCCGACGCTGCGCAAAGCTCGCCCGGGTCACAATGAAGAAGAAATCCTCATCCAGGACCTCGACGATTGGCTTCACGCGCCTAGTAAGGCGGATTACAGCCGAATCAACATTAGGCTGAGGCATGAATACCGTTTTGGGTACTATCATCACCGTTTCGGCTTCGGTATAATATTGAATGGCAATGGATAAAGAACCGTATTCCTTCGTCCCAGGTTTTGCAGCAATTCGATCAGCCACTTCCTTTTGCAGCATGCACACGATGCCTCTAATAGGCAGGTCCTCGGACAATAGCTTTAAAATGATGGGCGTCGTGACATAGTATGGCAGATTTGCAACAACCATCAAGTCCGAGAAGCCAGCAAATTCCTCCTCGATGACCTTCTTGACATCCGCCTTGAGAACATCCCCGTGAATGATGTTTACATTGTTATAGGGAGACAGTGTATCCGATAAGATGGGCAGTAGACGCTGATCAATCTCAAAGGCCGCAACCTTCTTGCTGCTTTTCGCTAGTTGTTCCGTCAATGCCCCGATTCCCGGCCCAATTTCGATGGCGCCGCTTTCCTCTGTCAAATTGGCATGTTCAACAATACGTTTCAAGATATTCGTATCGATTAAAAAGTTTTGGCCTAAGCTCTTTTTAAAGGAGAATCCGTATTTCTTTAATATTTCTTTCGTTCTGACAGGGGTTGCAATATCCTTATTCATTTTTTTCCTCCTGATTTATCTGTACCATCGCTTTCTCAAAAGCCTCAGTCGATATTTGGAACATTTTTAGTCTCTTATATAACTGTTTACCATTGGTAAACCCGATTTTTAAAATAGATCCAAGTTTTTCCCTTCGTTCCTTGGCACCGGATCCCCCGATTAAACCTGCATCTATTAAATCCTGCTGTGAAATCTCTTCTGAAGCCTCTTCATCCATTAATTGGGCATCCTTTAAAGCATTACGAATTGCCTCAGGAGAAGCATGTTCCACACCAATTCCTCTACCTGACTTAGGAAGGGCTTCCTTCTTCGTTAAAAAGGCATGTTTACATCCCTTTACTTGTTCTGAAATTATATTCCTGATTTTTTGACCTGGAAAATCAGGGTCTGTGAAAATGATGGCTCCACGTGTCTTTTGTGCAAGCCTCACCTGCTCAATACAGGACTCATTCACTGCTGATCCGTTGGTTTCTATTGTATCAGCATTAACAGCCCTTTTGATCGCTACCGTATCGTCTTTTCCTTCTACAACAATAATTTCTTTAATCTTTTTCATGGTTTCCTCCATACAGAAAAGCGCAAGCGCTTTGATTAGCTCTTGGATAAACGTAACCGGTTCCCCGTAAAATTTTCTGGATAGAGAATCCAGTCAGGATCATTTATGAAAGTTCACACGCATATATTGAAATCTTATGGAATAGTAAGACGTCTATCTTATTAAAACAGTTTTATATGGGGTTTTTCAACAAATGGAAAATAAAACGCAAAAAACAGGAGACGAATTCATCTCCTGCGAGAGAAACCTTATTAGTCCAGTACACGAATCTTTACTCTCTTTACACCCCAGCGATAGGCATCATTTTTTGAGGAAAAGAAGACGTCAATCCTATTTCCCTTTATTGCTCCGCCTTTGTCAGCAGCTACTGCATAGCCGTAGCCCTCTACATATACTTTTGACCCCATAGGAATTACGTTTGGATCGACAGCAATGATTTTCGCACCCGGATTACTCTTTAGATCTACACCTGTGGACGTGACACCGGAACAGCCCTTACAACTGGCAGTATAAGCCGTTGATGATACGTATATTTCTTTTCCACTCGAAGAACTAACGTTAGTTACTCCGCGTGATGCCTGGGCAACCGTCGTTCGAGTTCCGACCGTTACAACTTTATCCTGCTTTTTATTAACTACTTTTTCTGAAAGTAATTCTCTTTTGACCTCTTTGCCATTTTCTTTAATAACTTCATATTTCTTAGAAACGAGACCGTCTTTTCCTTCTTTGACAATTTTCTCTTTCCCTTTTGATAAAGAGTCATCTTTTTTTGTTATGACAGCAAAGTCAACTGGTTCTTCCACTACATCGGTGACTTTTTCAATTCGAACTACGTTTACCGTATTCTCAGCTTCAACTTTTTCGGTTAATTCTGGCTCAACTCGATCCAAATCATTGAGTTTTACTCCTTGTTGCTTTAAAAAGTCAGCGACAGTAGTCGAAGTTGACCATACCTGCTTTTCGTCTCCACCTACCACTAATTTCAGTGAAAAGGCTTTGTCTATGGCAACTTCCATATTCGCTTTCAGCTTCGTACTTTTTGAAGGGGTGATCTTATCCTGTTCCTTCACACTAAGATCTTGGTCTTTTAAAAGTTCGTCTACCGTATCGGCAGTGGACCAAACTTCCTTCCTCTTACTATCCTGTACCATGACGATTTTTTGTGCAGGCTTCCAAACCACCTCTAAATCATCATCAACCTTTGTGGCTCTTGATGGGTGGACATAGTCTGCGGCTTGAACGGTAATCTCTAAATCTTCCAACATATCATTTACAGTAGCCGCGTGTGTACGCACTACCTCTTTTTTTCCGTCTAGCATGATTGTTACTGTATCCTTTGTTCCTTGATATATTAGTATTCCCAATGCTGTAGAAACAAGAATAGCACTACAAATGGCAATTGCCATTCTCTTCTTCCCAAAAGGTTTGGGAATAAGGTTTTTCATAGTTTTTAATAGAATGAAAAACTCCTCCTTCCTCCCGGTGATTATATAGACTTAGTTATCAAGCTGTCAACCCATTCACTTCTCATTCAGGAAATTACTACCTATTATGCATATTCCATATTGAAAAGAAAAGGGCGACTTCTCGACATAATAAGCCTATAGTTGGAATGAGATTTGTAGAAACCTTAAAAAATGCGATTTTAGCTAGCGAATCCCGGGAGATATTGTAAAAAAAAATGTCAGTTAATGCCGAATAATTTCTTGGCATTTTCCGTTGTTGCCTGGGAAACTTCCTCTATTGTGAGTTGTTTGATTTCTGCAATTTGTTCAGCAACAAGCTTCACATACGAAGGTTCATTACGCTTCCCTCTATAAGGATGGGGAGCCAAGTATGGACAATCGGTCTCTATCAGTAAACGGTCTAAAGGTACGGCTGCTGCGACTTCCTTTGGTTTTTTTGCATTCTTGAAGGTCACAGGGCCACCCAATGAAATATAAAAATTCATATTGATGCATTCCAAAGCCGTTTCTGCACTTCCGCTAAAGCAATGCATGATGCCTCCAACCCTTGATGCCTCTTCTTCCTTTAGTATGTGCACGATATCCGCGGTCGCTTCCCGATTATGGATGATAATGGGCAGCCCCACCTTTTTTGCCAATCGGATTTGCTTCCTGAACACCTCCATTTGAACTTCTTTCGGTGACTTATCCCAATGATAATCCAGGCCCATCTCACCAATGGCCACGACCTTTGGATGATTTGATAATTCCTCGATCCATTGTAAGTCCTCTTCTGTCATATCTATAGCATCCACAGGATGCCATCCGACTGCGGCATACATGAAATCATAAGCTTCTATTAATTCCATTGCCCTTATAATAGTAGGCCGGTCAAAACCAACGACTACCATATTATTGACTCCTGCTTCCTTAGCTCTTTCTATTACGTCTTCGAGATCCTCGTTGAATTGTTCCGCATTAACATGTACGTGTGTGTCAAATAACATTATTTTTCTTCCTTTCTAGCACTATTTTATAAAAAAATGAAAGTTTTATGTTTCACATTTAGGTAACAAACAGATTACAAAGGAGCCTATATGCCCAACAAATAAATATAGAACCAAAAACTAAACCTGTATGAAATTACTTTTTCCAAAAGGATAAAGAAAAAAACATAAAAATGTTTCATATGAAACACCTTTATGTTTTCATCGGTTTATTTTACCTTTGAACCATTTGGAATCGATGAATCTATTGTAGCGACTGAGAGCACACCATCCTGGCTTCCCGCCAAAATCATTCCTTGAGAGAGCTCGCCACGAAGTTTAACAGGTTTCAAATTCGTTACGCATATCACTTTTTTGCCTACTAAATCTTCGGGTTTATAGTGCTGTGCAATGCCTGATACGACCTGCCGTTTCTCATAACCCAAATCAAGCTGAAGTTTAAGAAGCTTATCCGCCTTCTTTACAGGCTCAACTTCCATTACCTGAGCAACACGAAGCTCCACTTTTGTAAAGTCATCAATAGTGATTTCATCAACCTCGGGAATCGTCTCTTCCACTTTTTCCTCGGCCTTAGGGGCACCGCCCTGCATTTGTTCTTTAATATATAAAACTTCCTCTTCCATATCCAAACGAGGGAAGATCGGGTCTCCCTTCAAGACTTTTGTTTCAGCAGGAATTTGACCGAACTCCGCTAAACTGTCCCAAGATTTTAACACATCATCTTTGATGCTAAGCTGAGCAAAGATTTTTTCCGGTGTTTGCGTCAAGAACGGTTTCAAAAGGATTGCCGTCCTGCGTAATGATTCCGCCAAATGAACCATGACACTAGCAAGGTCTTTTATCCTTGATTCATCTTTAGCAAGAGTCCATGGCTGGGTCTCATCAATGAATTTGTTAGTTCTGCTCACGAGTTGCCAAATGGATGTTAGTGCAACTGAAAATTCCATATTTTCCATTGCTTCCTCATATTTTCCTACCGTATCTTGGTTCATTTCAAGCAAAGCCTTTTCGAATTCGCCATTGGATCCTTCGTATTTTGGAATCACACCATCAAAATACTTATTGACCATTGCAACTGTTCGATTTAATAAATTCCCTAAATCATTTGCCAGGTCAAAATTAATCCGTTCCACAAACCCTTCCGGTGTAAATACTCCATCGGAGCCAAATGGTACTTCACGCAATAAATAGTAGCGTAAAGAATCCAAACCGTAACGATCAATCAATGTAACGGGATCCACTACATTTCCTTTTGATTTGGACATTTTACCATCTTTCATGAGAAGCCATCCGTGGGCAAAGACTTTCTTTGGAAGCGGCACGTCAAGAGCCATTAACATGATCGGCCAATAGATTGTATGGAAACGAACGATTTCCTTTCCGACCAGGTGTACATCGGCTGGCCAATAATTCAAGTATTTAGAATCATTATCCGTTCCATACCCTAATGCCGTTATATAATTGGTCAAAGCATCTATCCAGACATAAATAACATGCTTTGGATCTCCCGGCACCTTGATGCCCCAATCGAAAGTAGTACGTGAAACGGCCAGATCTTCCAATCCAGGCTTGATGAAGTTATTGATCATTTCGTTTTTGCGGGATTCCGGCTGAATAAAATCCGGGTTTTCCTCATAAAACTTCAGTAACCGCTCCGCATATTTACTCATCCTAAAGAAATAAGATTCCTCTTTCACCTTTTCAACTGGCCTACCGCAATCAGGACAGTTTCCATTGCTTTCTTCCACCTGACGTTCCGTGAAGAAAGATTCGCAAGGTGTACAATATAACCCTTCATATTGGTCCAAGTATATATCACCCTGGTCCAATAGCCTTTTGAATATTTTGGCTACGACCTCTTTATGGCGATCTTCCGTCGTCCTGATGAAATCATCATATGAAATATCAAGCTTTTCCCAGAGCTCTTTAATCCCTGATACGATATTATCTACATATTGCTGTGGAGTGATTCCTTCCTCAGCCGCTTTACGCTGGATTTTTTGACCATGTTCATCAGTGCCTGTTAAATACATGACATCGAAGCCACGCATCCTTTTATAACGAGCCATGGCATCCCCTGCCACTGTCGTATACGCGTGCCCTATATGTAAATTACCACTCGGATAATATATGGGTGTCGTGATATAGAATGTTTTTAATTTATCTTGCACTTCGTTCCCTCCTCATCTTTTGAAAAACCGGCTATAGGACTGGCCCAAGCCATAAGAATATATTTAAGCTATTATCTCTATTTTAACGCTATATACAATTCTGTGCGACAATAATCACTAATCTAATCATCATGTTAATAGAATAAACGATTATAAGTAAATCTCATTTTAAAAATAAGGGTTCTGGACGTGAACTTCCCTTATGTCAGCATTACCTCTTACCTCAACAAAATATACCTAAATTTCTTTTTTTGTGCAACAACTCACATATTCACAAACTTTTCCGAAAAATTGTCCTTAATTCAGAACTTTTGTTTTGAAACTAAATTATATTTAATCATATAATAATGAAGTATGTTTTTATATGCACACTTTGTCGAAATGTGGTGAAGTGAGTAGTTCTTTGTTGCCTGCTATTTCTTTACTTTTAAAGACATAACCGATTTTTTCCCTTTAAAAGCCTTTTTGTTACACGAAATGAGCCATGTTATTTCTTACAAAAAAATGAAAATAAATCATTGACGAATTTGGGAATGGCTGGTATTATAAATTTATAAAAAAATTTGTCGAATATTGGCGAAAAAAATAGAAATAGGGTACTAGATTGTAACTGAGAGGAGAATTTTTTAAATGAAATCTACAGGTATTGTTCGTAAAGTTGATGAGTTAGGCCGGGTGGTTATTCCAATCGAACTTCGTCGTACATTGGGTATCGCTGAGAAAGACGCTCTTGAAATCTATGTTGATGATGAGCGCATCATCTTGAAAAAATACAAACCAAACATGACTTGCCAAGTTACAGGTGAAGTTTCCGATAACAACCTTACACTTGCTAATGGTAAATTGATTCTTAGTCGTGAAGGTGCAGAATTACTTATTCAAGAAATTCAACAAAACTTCACTGCTGCTAAATAAATGATATAAAAAAACTTCCGGTCTTCGGAAGTTTTTTTTTGCTTATTATTATTGTATATCAATGTGATACGCTTGATATACATCGCGTTTTTGCAAATTGCGATCTTTTGCGACCTGCTTGATTGCGTCCTTTGAAGTGAACTGCTTAGTTTCTATATAATGATTAACATGACCGACGAGGTCAAGGACCATCCACCAAGCTTCTTCAGGTTCATCCTCCGACCATTGCCCACCTTCTATTATTAAACAGAACTCACCGCGAATTTCGGATTCCATCGCCCACGTCAATGCTTCACTCACAGTCCCTCGAATGAACTCTTCAAATTTCTTGGTTAATTCTCGGCATAATACTATACGACGGTCACCTAAAATTTCATGCATATGTTTCAATGTTTCTTTCAATCGATGTGGGGATTCATAAACGATCCAAGTCGATTCCATTTTTTTTAATTTTTCCAGCTCCTGCTTTTTTTCTTTTGCTCCCCGTTGTAGAAAGCCATAAAAGTAAAAAGGCTGCGGAATCAGTCCAGATGCGATCAATGCAGTTAATGCAGCATTGGCCCCCGGTAACGGGATGACTTTAAACTGTTCGGCAATGGCAGCTTTGACCAGTTCATATCCCGGATCGGATATCGTCGGCAAGCCTGCATCACTTACCAATGCGATGACCTCTCCAGATCGAAGCCTCTCAAGCATCTGCTTCCCGCTATACTCCTTATTATGTTCATGGTAACTGACGATAGGTGTCGAAATTTCAAAGTAGTTGCATAATTTCTTCGTATTTCGCGTATCCTCAGCAGCAATGACATCCGCTTCCTTTAAGATTCTTAAAGCCCGGAAACTCATATCCTCAAGGTTACCTATCGGTGTAGGAACCAGATATAGAGCTGGCTCCAATCCTTCTTTTTCAAAACTCTTTTGCTGCCACATATCATGTATCCTCCTTTGCCATCCACTTTTGCTTTTGTTTTCTTGTTAATTGCTTGAATTTATATTCAGCCTGCATGGCCAATGTCTGTGTTTCGAATACTTCATGATAAATCAGTTCAACTGGGGTCCGGCCTCGTGTATACTTTGCACCCCTGCCTTGATTATGAGCATCAATCCTACGGGCCAAATTATTTGTATACCCAGCATAATAGCTGCCGTCCCTACATTTTAAAACATAAAAATAATGCTTATTCCTCTCCATATAAAATCCTTCTGATTTCCGGATTATACTCATTTTGATCATTATATACAACAAGCGGAGGAAGAATCTTCAAATCAGGGTTGCCGTCCTTTATCCCTTCTATAAGAATCGTATTCGCTTCTTTTGAACTCTTTGGATAAACGAATTGCAGTCGCTTCGGTTCAATTCTGTACATCCTCATGAAACGTAGGATATCCATCAGACGGCCCGGTCTATGAACGAATGCCGCTTTCCCACCTTGACGCAGCAATTGACTTGAAACACGCATGACGTCCTCAAGATTACACATTATTTCATGTCGGGCAATTGCAAAATGCTCATTTTTGTTAATCTCTTCGATAGATGGCGTCGGGAAATAGGGTGGATTGCAAGTAACCACATCATATTTGCTATACCCTATCTGTTTTGGAATTTCTTTTATATCCCCATGAATCATCTCGATCTGGGAGGATACGCCATTATAGTCCATGCTCCTCTGGGCCATGTCATATAGCCGTTCTTGAATCTCTACACCGGTAATTGTCCCCTTCGTTCTTGTACTCAGCAGCAAAGGTATGACCCCATTCCCTGAGCAAAGATCTACGATTTTACCTTTTTGGATCGGTACATTTACGAACCTTGATAATAAAACGGCATCTAATGAAAAAGAGAACACCGATGGGCTCTGAATGATTCTTAAATTCTCAGCCAATAGATAATCCAGGCGCTCATCTCCTTTAAGTTCTACCATTGCTGTTACCCTCCTAATCATGTATGGAAAAAGCATGTTTAGGGTCCATGCTTCGACATTACTATCGTACAAAAAGGGGTCTGACTCATAGTATGCGTCAGACCCCGAATCACTATATATTGTAAACGGTCTATCTATCACGTAAAAGAGATGGAACATCTTTTATATTATTCCATTATCACTTCTTGTTTAAAAAAGATAAACAGAACAGGCAATCCCCTTCTTTTCGTAAACTGCCAAAATGCAGATTGCAAATATGAAAGCCTTCTTGATAGATACGTGCTAAATTATCATAGCCTTCCCCGATATCCATAACCTTGTCCGCACTTGCAGTACGGTTTTTCACTTTTTGTTTGACCTTTACTGCAGCAGGCGCAGTTTCGACTTCGACAAGGCCCAACCGATGGCGCAAATGCTCGTTCTCCAGCTTGAGCGACTGATTTTCCTCAAGGATTTCAGCTAAGTTCTGCTTCAATTCTCCAAGCTGCTTATATAATTGGCCTATCTGGGTTTCCATATTGGTCACCGACTCAAAAATATCTTTCTTATCCACGCTCTCCCACCACCTTAATAATCTGTGGCTTGAATAGAAACGGCTCCCTCTTTCAGAATCTCATCTAGAGTATACTCTAATACTCTTTCTTGCTCGATTAGTTCAATCTGAAGTACGCGTTCTAGAATATTAAGCCCAACTACTTTGCCTTTGCCACCAGGCGTATTAATCATTTCACCTAAATCAGGAAGCATTTCCTTCGCACTTTCATACTCATCATTTTCATATTTCAGACAGCACATCAATCGACCGCATAAACCTGAGATTTTTGTAGGGTTTAATGATAAATTCTGATCCTTCGCCATTTTAATGGAAACCGGTTCAAAATCTCCAAGAAATGTGGAGCAGCATAGCATTCTCCCACACGGTCCGATGCCACCAAGCATCTTTGCCTCATCCCTTACCCCAATTTGGCGCAGTTCTATGCGAGTTCTGAATATGGCAGCTAAATCTTTGACTAAATCACGGAAATCCACGCGACCATCCGCTGTAAAATAAAACACGACTTTATTTCTATCGAAAGTATATGACACATCAACCAGCTTCATATCCAGCTTATGCTCCACAACCTTTTGACAACATATAGAGTAAGCCTCTTCTGCAGCCGCCTTGTTCTCGTCTACAATCAGCTTATCTTTTGCATCAGCAACCCGAAGTACTTTTTTCAATGGCAGGACAACATCGTTTTCATCTACTTGTTTACGGGCTGTAACGACTTTACCGAATTCAACACCGCGGACAGTCTCCACTATTACAAAATCGTCCTTAGGAATAGCGAATTCACCCGGATCAAAGTAGTATATTTTGCCCGCCTTTTTAAAACGGACACCTACAACATCATACAAATCATGATCCCTCCTGCAAATTCAGCACAAGCTGTTCCATCAACAGCTGTGGATTCGTGTTGGACATCAGCTTCCTTTTTGCTTCCAAAATGCAACCCATATGTTCAGCAAGGCGTCTTGGGGAAAGATGAAGAGCGTGAGTTTCAAATTCCTTCAGTTTATTTTGGAATACAACGAAGTCCTTTTTATCCAACTGAATGTATAATAAATCCTTATATATAAGAAGTAACAAATCAAGACCTCTGTCAACCTGTTCTCTTTCTTTAAAGTGTGTGAACCAATCCGTCTGAAGGTACAGCAATGCCTTCAAGGAATTAAGTTTTAACACTTCATATAATTTTACCACTATTTTTTGAGCTTGTACAAACCATTCATCATGGCTAAGCTCGATTCCAGCTTCCACATTCTGTGTTATGTGTGCGATAACCGAGGCCAGCTGTGGTTCTACATCCTGTTCTATCAGCTTCCGTTTCACATTCTCAGGAGATAATGGCTTGAACGAAATCACTTGGCACCTTGATAATATAGTTGGTAGAATCCTCTGAAGCTGTTCGGTCATCAATATTGCTACAGTATCAGCCGAAGGTTCTTCTAAAAATTTCAATAGACTGTTGGCTGCCCCCACCGACATTTTGTCCGCATCGGCAATCATATAAACCTTTCGATCTGCCTCCACGCTTTTTTTCGAAAATTCTTCCTGAAGCCCCTTAATTTGTTCTTTCTTTATTGAGAGACCGTCTCTTTCTATCAAATGGACATCAGGATGATTCCCACTGGAAATCCGTTTGCAATTCCGACAAAGTTCGCATGGCTCATAACCTGCTGTCGGGGCTTCACATAGTAAGCTTTTGGCAAAGGCATTGCTTATCTCTTGCTTACCTGTCCCTTTTTCCCCTTCAAATAAATACGCATGAGCCACCCTGTTCTTCGTTATGCTATTTTGCAGCATCGTCATTACCTGCGGCTGAATTTGACTCATGTCTTGCCATGTTTTATCCAAAACCATCAACTCACTTAAGTATATAAATTAATCAGAAGACCTTTAATCTCGCCAATCATTTCCAATATTTCAGCGAGCTTTTCTCTTTATTAAGAATTTCCTCGCTTAACTCAACTAATCTTGCATCTATCGTTTCCACGGTTTTCAACGGCCGGCTCTGTCCATATTCGTTCCAGCTCGTTGATTGCTTCAGTTCCAGTCCATATTCAACCGCTTCTTTAACAAACCGTTTCACCAATGCTTTATATTTTGCCAATTCCCTAAAAGTACGTGACCTTACTAAACGCTGACCTGCCCCTTCAATATCGCCTATCAAACGGTTTAATGTTTGGATTTGCATCTTTTGATCTTGTGTCTGGACCATTTGTTGAAATCTTCCACTTACTGTTTGAAATTGTTTGGAATCCTGACGCGATTTATCCAGCTTAATAGGGATCTCATGGTTGATTTTCATAATGAACCTCCCTGAAACTAACCGTTAAAATTGTAAAAAGTTTTCAACCGGCAGAACAAAAATGGTCGCACCGCCTACTTGAATCTCCACTGGGTAAGGTACATAGGACTCGGCATTCCCACCCATCGGTGAAACCGGTGATACTAATTGGGATCTTGACTGACAATTCTGTTTGATGATCTGGATGGCTTTATCAACACGTTCATCCTCTGTGCCAATCATAAAAGTCGTATTACCCGATTTTAAAAACCCGCCAGTGCTGGCTAGCTTGGTCGTTCCGAAATTATTTTCCACTAATTCATTCAGCAGGCGATGACTATCCTTGTCTTGAACGACAGCAATGATCATTTTCATTCTCATCATCCTCCGGTTACTCTGAATTTACTAACTCCATTATAGCAACTAGTCCTTGCCTGGAATAGTATTGGTTGAATAATATGGAAACCTATATATTTAGTTTCCTACTTTCGCTAAAAAATTCAACAAGCTGGCTTTCGTTTCCTCAAGGACTTCATCTATTGTCCGGCCTGCATCCACGATAATGAAACGGTCTTTCCATCTATTTATAATGAACTGATACCCCTCACAAACTTTTTTATGGAAGTCGAGGGCTTCAAGATCCAGCCGGTTCACTTCCCGTTCCCCATTGGACTGGATACGTCTCAATCCTTCTTCTGGGTCGATATCAAAAAAGATAGTGGCATCTGGCATCATATCTCCAATTGCGAATTTATTGATATTATAAACTTCTTCTATATCCAAACCCCTTGCATGACCCTGATAGGCTAACGAGCTATCTATAAATCGGTCACAGAGGACAATTCCCCCTCGTTCCAACTCAGGCATGACCACTTCCACTAAATGCTGACGCCTTGCTGCTGCGTATAATAAAGCCTCTGTTCTCGAGTCCATGGCTGTATTATCTTTATTAAGGATCACTTCCCTAATTTGCTCCGAAATGGGAACTCCCCCTGGCTCACGCGTTAATAGGACTTGATAGCCTTCTTGTTGCAGAGCCTTGCCAAGCATTTGGGTAATTGTTGTTTTCCCGGCACCCTCAGGCCCTTCCATTGTTATAAAAATACCACGTTTCATCGATGTACCTCCAAGGTTCTTTGTTTGTAGTATATCATTTTAACCCGTCTGCCCGCTTTCATAAACAATCAATTCTCCGTTTGAAAGGGAGGAACCGCCATGAAACCTTGATCCCAGTTCTAGCAGTCTCCTCAAATTTGATATATGCTCAGGAGTAATCATTTCCCCGGACATAATTAAAGGGATGCCAGGCGGATAAGGAATGACCATCTCGGCAGATACCTCACCCACTGCTTTCCGTAATAAGACAGGTTTTGATTTACTAAGCTTCATGTCGGAGTATGGCATTTCAAGACTTGTCATTGACCTTCCATCGGGCCAGAGGACCCCAAGATCTTCTTCCTTGTTTCCAGTTCTGTCTTCAGTGGCGCTTTTTATAGTTTGAACGATTTCATGAAAAGGAAATTCGGTATCCAATTTTAATAAGGGTAAAATCATTAATAAATTATCAGGATCAGCCAATTCCGTAAAAATCCCTTCGGCTTCACATAGCTGCTGTAACTCAAACCCGCTTAAACCATTTGTTGATTGAATGACTACTTTCAACGGGTCTGCCGAGCTGCCTAGTGGAGCCTCCAGCACCCTTACTGTTTGCAGGGCACCTAATTCCCCTCTGAAATCTGATATCCTTTCAATAAGGAATCTTTTATCTTCCGATGTAAAAGCGGCCAAGTAGGCTCTGGCCAAGTCGAGCGATCCCATAATTGGGTAAGATGGACTGCTCGACTGAAGCATTTGTAAATAGAATGATACTTGATCTACATCAACTAAGGAAGAATTCACATGTAGAAATGACCCCATCGTCATGGCCGGCAGTGTTTTATGCGCTGAATGGACAACGGCATCTGCCCCTGCCAAAATTGCCGTTTTAGGAAACGGACTTCCTAACTGAAAATGAGCGCCATGTGCTTCGTCCACCAGCACCGGGATCCCCTTTTGATGTGCGAGTTTTACCATTTCCGTCAAATCTTCACCAAGACCATAATAATTCGGATAGGTAACAACGATGGCTTTTACATCTGGATGTGCACTCAAGGCTTCCTCAATTAAATTTGTTCCTACACCGCCAGCAATGCCCCATTTCTCATAATAAGCTGGTTGTAAAAAAATCGGTTGTACATTCGCTAACATCAATCCATGTAAAATTGATTTATGGCAGTTTCTTTGAACAAGGACCTTATCACCTTCCCGGCAGGTAGCAAGAATCATGGCAATGTTGCCTACGGTTGACCCATTAACCAGAAAATAACTCCTCTTTACCCCATATAGATCAGCGAGTAGTTGCTCGGACTTTAAAATGGCACCCTCTGGAGCATGGAGGTCATCTAAACCGCTTATCTCCGTGGCATCAATACCAAGCAGGGGGTTGTATAAGGCTTGGCCCTTTTTATTAAACACCTGTCCATTTTTATGTCCTGGGACATGCAGTGATATTGGGCATTTTTTATGAAAAGCACTCATTGCATCGAACAATGGTGTCTGTGATTGATTCATTTTTCTCTTCCCTCATATCATAGTATTTTTTCATTTTATCAAATAAGTTCAATTTTATCTCATATTGCGTCGACAGAAAGGCAATTATGTATCTCCGAACAGTCTGTTTGAGGTAACATACAGAAACATGGAAGCATGCTGCCAAGCATTCTTCTAAAGTACCAAAAAAAGAGTCAGAGAATAAAGAAACACACCATTTCTTTTTTCTCTGACTCTTTAACTTTCCACAAACTATTTTTTCATGAAAATATTTCAGGATTAGTGATTTTTCTTAATTGCTTTAAGTAATATTGGTACTTGGGATCGTTCGTATCCGTCCTGATCATATCCCTTTCGCATTCCTCACAAATAAAAGTCGTATAAAGATGTATACCCATTCCTTTTATTTGTTCACAAACCGCGCACGTTTCCCCTGCCGTTGTTTTGGTTGTTGTTGTCCCCAACATCTCCACCTCCATACCTGCATTCTCCCCAAAAACCATTGTTCGCATACATTAATTTAAATAGTTTAAGAGAACCGGGATGCTTTTAACAATGTATGATGAAGAATTTCAATACGTGTATGTCTTTATAAAAGTTTCCATAATTGATAATCCCTTTATATCCAATGATTTTTCTTTGCATTAAGCAAAAAAAGACCAACCGGATGGCTGATCTTTTAAATGGCTTGGCGGCGTCCTACTCTCACAGGGGGAAACCCCCAACTACCATCGGCGCTGAAGAGCTTAACTGCCGTGTTCGGAATGGGAACGGGTGTGACCTCTTCGCTATCGCCACCAAACATATCAGGAACGTTGTTCCTTCAAAACTAGATAATAAGAAGGTATTTCATTTTTTAAAGCGTTGGTTAAGTCCTCGATCTATTAGTATCAGTCAGCTCCACATGTCGCCACGCTTCCACCTCTGACCTATCAACCTGATCATCTTTCAGGGATCTTACTAGCTTGCGCCATGGGAAATCTCATCTTGAGGGGGGCTTCATGCTTAGATGCTTTCAGCACTTATCCCGTCCGCACGTAGCTACCCAGCTATGCCTTTGGCAAGACAACTGGTACACCAGCGGTGCGTCCATCCCGGTCCTCTCGTACTAAGGACAGCTCCTCTCAAATTTCCTGCGCCCGCGACGGATAGGGACCGAACTGTCTCACGACGTTCTGAACCCAGCTCGCGTACCGCTTTAATGGGCGAACAGCCCAACCCTTGGGACCGACTACAGCCCCAGGATGCGATGAGCCGACATCGAGGTGCCAAACCTCCCCGTCGATGTGGACTCTTGGGGGAGATAAGCCTGTTATCCCCGGGGTAGCTTTTATCCGTTGAGCGATGGCCCTTCCATGCGGAACCACCGGATCACTAAGCCCGACTTTCGTCCCTGCTCGACTTGTAGGTCTCGCAGTCAAGCTCCCTTGTGCCTTTACACTCTACGAATGATTTCCAACCATTCTGAGGGAACCTTTGGGCGCCTCCGTTACTCTTTAGGAGGCGACCGCCCCAGTCAAACTGCCCACCTGACACTGTCTCCCACCCCGATAAGGGGCGCGGGTTAGAATTTCAATACAGCCAGGGTAGTATCCCACCAACGCCTCCACCGAAGCTAGCGCTCCGGCTTCTCAGGCTCCTACCTATCCTGTACAAGCTGTACCAAAATTCAATATCAGGCTGCAGTAAAGCTCCACGGGGTCTTTCCGTCCTGTCGCGGGTAACCTGCATCTTCACAGGTACTATAATTTCACCGAGTCTCTCGTTGAGACAGTGCCCAGATCGTTACACCTTTCGTGCGGGTCGGAACTTACCCGACAAGGAATTTCGCTACCTTAGGACCGTTATAGTTACGGCCGCCGTTTACTGGGGCTTCGGTTCAAAGCTTCGCTTGCGCTAACCTCTCCCCTTAACCTTCCAGCACCGGGCAGGTGTCAGCCCCTATACTTCGCCTTGCGGCTTCGCAGAGACCTGTGTTTTTGCTAAACAGTCGCCTGGGCCTATTCACTGCGGCTTTTCTGGGCTATTCACCCTAAAAAGCACCCCTTCTCCCGAAGTTACGGGGTCATTTTGCCGAGTTCCTTAACGAGAGTTCTCTCGCACACCTTAGGATTCTCTCCTCGCCTACCTGTGTCGGTTTGCGGTACGGGCACCTTACATCTCACTAGAGGCTTTTCTTGGCAGCGTGGAATCAGGAACTTCGGTACTATATTTCCCTCGCCATCACAGCTCCGCCTTAATGGAAACGGGATTTGCCTCGTTTCCGGCCTAACTGCTTGGACGCGCATATCCAACAGCGCGCTTACCCTATCCTTCTGCGTCCCCCCATCGTTCAAACGATGTATAGGTGGTACAGGAATATCAACCTGTTGTCCATCGCCTACGCCTTTCGGCCTCGGCTTAGGTCCCGACTAACCCTGAGCGGACGAGCCTTCCTCAGGAAACCTTAGGCATTCGGTGGAAGGGATTCTCACCCTTCTTTCGCTACTCATACCGGCATTCTCACTTCTAAGCGCTCCACCAGTCCTTCCGGTCTGACTTCAACGCCCTTAGAACGCTCTCCTACCATCGACACCATACGGTGTCAATCCACAGCTTCGGTGATACGTTTAGCCCCGGTACATTTTCGGCGCGGAGTCACTCGACCAGTGAGCTATTACGCACTCTTTAAATGGTGGCTGCTTCTGAGCCAACATCCTGGTTGTCTAAGCAACTCCACATCCTTTTCCACTTAACGTATACTTTGGGACCTTAGCTGGTGGTCTGGGCTGTTTCCCTTTCGACTACGGATCTTATCACTCGCAGTCTGACTCCCAAGAATAAGTATTTGGCATTCGGAGTTTGACTGAATTCGGTAACCCGTTGGGGGCCCCTAGTCCAATCAGTGCTCTACCTCCAATACTCTCATCTTGAGGCTAGCCCTAAAGCTATTTCGGAGAGAACCAGCTATCTCCAGGTTCGATTGGAATTTCTCCGCTACCCACACCTCATCCCCGCACTTTTCAACGTGCGTGGGTTCGGGCCTCCATTCAGTGTTACCTGAACTTCACCCTGGACATGGGTAGATCACCTGGTTTCGGGTCTACGACCTCATACTCATTCGCCCTATTCAGACTCGCTTTCGCTGCGGCTCCGTCTTATCAACTTAACCTCGCATGAAATCGTAACTCGCCGGTTCATTCTACAAAAGGCACGCCATTACCCATTAACGGGCTTTGACTACTTGTAGGCACACGGTTTCAGGATCTATTTCACTCCCCTTCCGGGGTGCTTTTCACCTTTCCCTCACGGTACTGGTTCACTATCGGTCACTAGGGAGTATTTAGCCTTGGGAGATGGTCCTCCCTGCTTCCGACGGGATTTCTCGTGTCCCGCCGTACTCAGGATCCACTCAGGAGGGAACGAAGTTTCAACTACAGGGTTTTTACCTTCTTTGACGGACCTTTCCAGATCACTTCATTTACCCCGTTCCTTTGTAACTCCATGTTGAGTGTCCTACAACCCCAAGAGGCAAGCCTCTTGGTTTGGGCTAATTCCGTTTCGCTCGCCGCTACTCAGGAAATCGCATTTGCTTTCTCTTCCTCCGGGTACTTAGATGTTTCAGTTCCCCGGGTCTGCCTTCAGTACCCTATGTATTCAGGTAAAGATACTGTTCCATTACGAACAGTGGGTTTCCCCATTCGGAAATCTCCGGATCAAAGCTTACTTACAGCTCCCCGAAGCATATCGGTGTTAGTCCCGTCCTTCATCGGCTCCTAGTGCCAAGGCATCCACCGTGCGCCCTTTCTAACTTAACCGTTAAAAAAGATCTTACAGATGCTTTGAAAAAAATTAATTGCCTTCTATCTATTATCTAGTTTTCAAGGAACAAGCTGTCCCAATCACAACGTGATTGTTTCATTGGTGGAGCCTAGCGGGATCGAACCGCTGACCTCCTGCGTGCAAGGCAGGCGCTCTCCCAGCTGAGCTAAGGCCCCGTTTTGGGAAATGGAATGGTGGGCCTAAATGGACTCGAACCATCGACCTCACGCTTATCAGGCGTGCGCTCTAACCAGCTGAGCTATAGGCCCATTCACATAAATAATAAGCTTCTGCTTCCCAAGCTTATCGCGGGATTGCTATTTAATTGAATGAATCACTCATTCAAAACTGAACAAAACAAAAGCGCTCTCGTAATTATCCTTAGAAAGGAGGTGATCCAGCCGCACCTTCCGATACGGCTACCTTGTTACGACTTCACCCCAATCATCTGTCCCACCTTAGGCGGCTGGCTCCATAAAGGTTACCTCACCGACTTCGGGTGTTACAAACTCTCGTGGTGTGACGGGCGGTGTGTACAAGGCCCGGGAACGTATTCACCGCGGCATGCTGATCCGCGATTACTAGCGATTCCGGCTTCATGTAGGCGAGTTGCAGCCTACAATCCGAACTGAGAATGGCTTTATGGGATTCGCTTACCTTCGCAGGTTTGCAGCCCTTTGTACCATCCATTGTAGCACGTGTGTAGCCCAGGTCATAAGGGGCATGATGATTTGACGTCATCCCCACCTTCCTCCGGTTTGTCACCGGCAGTCACCTTAGAGTGCCCAACTGAATGCTGGCAACTAAGATCAAGGGTTGCGCTCGTTGCGGGACTTAACCCAACATCTCACGACACGAGCTGACGACAACCATGCACCACCTGTCACTCTGTCCCCCGAAGGGGAAAGCCCTATCTCTAGGGTTGTCAGAGGATGTCAAGACCTGGTAAGGTTCTTCGCGTTGCTTCGAATTAAACCACATGCTCCACCGCTTGTGCGGGCCCCCGTCAATTCCTTTGAGTTTCAGCCTTGCGGCCGTACTCCCCAGGCGGAGTGCTTAATGCGTTAGCTGCAGCACTAAAGGGCGGAAACCCTCTAACACTTAGCACTCATCGTTTACGGCGTGGACTACCAGGGTATCTAATCCTGTTTGCTCCCCACGCTTTCGCGCCTCAGTGTCAGTTACAGACCAGAAAGTCGCCTTCGCCACTGGTGTTCCTCCAAATCTCTACGCATTTCACCGCTACACTTGGAATTCCACTTTCCTCTTCTGCACTCAAGTTCCCCAGTTTCCAATGACCCTCCACGGTTGAGCCGTGGGCTTTCACATCAGACTTAAGGAACCACCTGCGCGCGCTTTACGCCCAATAATTCCGGACAACGCTTGCCACCTACGTATTACCGCGGCTGCTGGCACGTAGTTAGCCGTGGCTTTCTGGTTAGGTACCGTCAAGGTACCAGCAGTTACTCTGGTACTTGTTCTTCCCTAACAACAGAACTTTACGACCCGAAGGCCTTCTTCGTTCACGCGGCGTTGCTCCGTCAGACTTTCGTCCATTGCGGAAGATTCCCTACTGCTGCCTCCCGTAGGAGTCTGGGCCGTGTCTCAGTCCCAGTGTGGCCGATCACCCTCTCAGGTCGGCTACGCATCGTCGCCTTGGTGAGCCATTACCTCACCAACTAGCTAATGCGCCGCGGGCCCATCTATAAGTGACAGCGTAAACCGTCTTTCCATCTTCTCTCATGCGAGAAAAGAACGTATCCGGTATTAGCTCCGGTTTCCCGAAGTTATCCCAGTCTTATAGGCAGGTTGCCCACGTGTTACTCACCCGTCCGCCGCTAATCTCAGGGAGCAAGCTCCCATCGATTCGCTCGACTTGCATGTATTAGGCACGCCGCCAGCGTTCGTCCTGAGCCAGGATCAAACTCTCCGAAGAAATGTTTGACTTGCTCATTTTGCTTTTTTAATAGTGTGTGCTCACTTAAAATTTAACGTTGGCGCTTTGTTTTGTTCAGTTTTCAAAGAGCGATTTATTGTCGTTACTTCGTAAGCGACTTTATTATCTTATCACTTACTCAATCTAATGTCAACAATTATTTCATATTGTTTTTCGATCGAGCAATTTATGATGTCGTCATTGGCGACTCCTAATATAATATCAGGTTGACGAGCTATCGTCAATGGTTTAATTAGTTTTTTTAAAAAAACTATAACATGATAAAAACCCCAAGGAAATATCCATGAGGTTTTCATAAAAATGACTTCGACGTAATATCCTTTAAATGATCCAATAACCAATGGCCGCCAAAGCGGCAACTCCCGGTATTCCAAGCAGGCCGGCGACTGCCGAGGTAACAGGGTTGATGGGTACATGAATGCCCGCTTGATTCCCAAGTGTATTCAAAAAGAACAAAAATGCTGCACCGATAATGACCTTTATAATCCCCTGCCCTATGAACCGGACAGGTCTTAATGGCGCCCCGATAATGAGGAGCATTAAAATCAGGCCGCCAACTACAGCAACAAAGACAACTGGTTCCAAACTCATTCCTCCCCGCAAGCTTGTACTAAACTTATATGAAGGGATCGATGGATTAAGAACTGAAAAAAAATGGCCATGAGGAACTTGCAATCCTTCACGGCCATTTCCTTATCATCTTTTTAAGCGGACATTCCTTCTTTTAACTTCCCTGAATAAGTAGAAATATTTCACTTCCGCCAGTCTCGTTTGGGCGATTACTTCCTCAGATGGATCAACGCTTTTTTCAAGTAATGATTTTTGATTATGCCAATTCCATTTCAAATGTTCAAGCTCTTCGATTAATGAATCATTGAATTCATTCCGAAGTTTCTTTTTTTTACGAAAGAACAAGTGAAGTCCTCCCAGCTATCTTATATTTCTCTTCTTCCCTCTATTGCTTTTGATAGCGTCACTTCATCCGCATACTCCAAATCTCCGCCAACAGGAAGTCCGTGGGCAATACGGGTCACTTTGATTCCTGATGGTCTAAGCAGCCGCGAAATATACATGGCTGTCGCTTCACCTTCAATGTTAGGATTAGTGGCCAAAATGACCTCCAGCACTGTTTCATCTTGCAGGCGCTTTAATAAATCAGGAATATTTATATCTTCCGGACCGATTCCGTCCATCGGGGAAATACTGCCATGCAGTACATGGTATAAACCATTGAACTCTCTCATCTTTTCCATAGCTATTACATCTTTCGGGTCCTGAACCACACAAATCAAACTTCTGTCCCTCTTCTGATCTTCGCAGATATAACAGGGATCTTGATCCGTAATATGACCACAGACTGAACAATACATAAGATTCCGCTTAGCATTAACAAGTGCTTTTGCAAAATCCAAAACAGTATCTTCCTTCATGCTTAGTACATGAAAGGCTAATCGAGCAGCCGTTTTAGGACCAATCCCCGGCAATTTCATAAAACTGTCAATGAGCTTGGAAATTGGTTCTGGATAATGCATCGAATTCCTCCTAAAAATTTCAAAAGAAACCCCCTGAAAGGAAGTTTCTTTTGAACTTGCTTAAAACATACCCGGAAGGTTCATTCCCTTAGTGAATTGTCCCATCGTTTGGTTTGTCAGTTCTTCCGCCTTTTTCAAAGCATCGTTAGTCGCAGCCAGCACTAAATCCTGAAGCATATCGATATCATCCGGATCGACAACTTCTGGTTTGATGATTACATCGACTATTTCTTTATGTCCAGTCACGATGACCGTTACCATTCCGCCGCCAGCAGTTCCTTCAATCTTTTTTTCACCTAATTCTTCTTGTGCCTCTGCCATCTTCTTTTGCATCTTTTGCATTTGTTTCATCATGTTTTGCATATTACCGCCACGCATACCCATTTTCCATACCTCCAATTATTCTTTAATTTCAAGTAAATCATCGCCGACTAATTTTCTAGCCTCTGCTATAAAGGGATCTTCTTCTTTTGATTCCGTTTCTTCTGAACCGTCGAACTGCTGTGTTGAGATGAAGTCCTCCCGCAACCCTTGCCACTGGCTCTCCGGAACACCGGCTATCTCCATTCGGTGTCCGGTCAATTGCTGCATGATCGAGGCTATCACTTCCACGAAACGGTTATTTTCCATTGCCATTTGACAATGAATATCATATTTGAATTTTACCACAAAAGCTTCATTTGACGCAGCAACAGGTTCTGCCTCCGTTAATAAAGCTGCCAATGACTTTTGGTTTTGCTGACCTAACTGTTCAAGCACTTCCCCCCACTTACTTTTCACAGCATTAAGATTTGGCTTTGTAGCTTGTTTCAAAACTTGATTGATCTTTCCTGCAGGTGCTTTATACGCCTTTTTAACAGCCCTTTGCACCTTAGCCTGCTCTGCAGGTTTTTCTGCCATGGCTGCCGGAATGCCGTTTTTCTGCATTTCGAGTAATTTGTTCTCTAAATCTTCTATTTTCTGCTGCAGCTGTTGAAGCTGCCCGTTATCACTTTGATTTGGCCTTTTCTCATTACATAACTTCACAAGTGCCACTTCAAGGAAAATCCTAGGATGATTTGTCCATTTCATATCCTGCTGTGTTTGATTGAAGCTTTCAATAATGGAGTAAATCGATTCAGAAGAGATTACTTCTGCCAATTCCTTAAATTGAGGATCTATCAAAACACGCTCGAAGGATTCTGCCAGTGCCGGTGCCGTTTGATACAAAAGCATGTCACGGAAATAATAAATCATGTCTTCTATGAACCTAGCCGGGTCTTTTCCCATGGCCAGCAATTCTTCAAGGACTTCAAGTGCCACCGCTACTTCTTTATCATATATAGCTTTTGCCAGCCGGCTTAAAAACGCCTGAGAAACAGAACCGGTGACAGTCAATGCATCTTCCACAGAAACAGTCTCCGAACTGAAGGAGATCGCTTGATCAAGAAGGCTTAGTGCATCTCGCATCCCGCCTTCAGCTGCCCTGGCAATGATATGCAGGGCTTGTTCATCACATGAAACACCTGTTTCTGCAATGATCTGTGACATCCTGCCAACTATATCTTGAGGCTGGATCCTTTTAAAATCAAACCTTTGGCAACGGGAGATGATCGTTAGTGGAATCTTATGAGGTTCAGTCGTCGCCAATATGAAAATTACGTGCTTCGGAGGTTCTTCCAATGTCTTTAAAAGCGCATTAAAAGCCCCTTGTGAAAGCATATGTACCTCATCAATGATATAAACTTTATATGTAACCGCGTTCGGTGCATATTTGACCTTATCACGAATGTCACGGATTTCCTCGACACCATTATTGGATGCTGCATCAATTTCTATAACATCTGATATGGAGCCATCGGTGATTCCGCGGCAGGTAGCACATTCGTTACAGGGCTCACTTGTCGGGGCATGCTCACAATTCACTGCTTTTGCTAGAATTTTGGCAGCACTTGTTTTCCCTGTTCCACGTGGACCGGAAAATAAATAGGCATGCGAAACCTTCTGCCCGACCAAGGCATTCTGCAACGTTTTCGTTACATGTTCCTGCCCGACTACATCAATGAATTGTTGTGGCCGCCATACCCGGTATAATGCTTGATACCCCACGGAAATCCCTCCTTTTTTTCTCCATCCTGTTTATTATACATTACTGATTTCCTTAATATCAAAGCTAAAAAGAAATTTCATCAATGCCTCATTTTTTACAGCACTTTGCCTTCTTGGCATAAAAAAAAACCCACCCGATACGAATGAGTTTTTTGTTTATGTAAAATAACTGCCGTGCACCTTCTGTCGATTAGCAACCATAAGCGTTACTTAAGCAGTTAGCTCGGCCCAGGCAACCCTGCGGCACATGAGAACTTCCACTTAATGCTGCTTCCTTCCGGACCTGACATGGTTCATGGAGTCCCATTGCGCAGGACCCGGGCGTCAACACCACTTACTTAAGGCAGGCCCTACAGAATGCTAACCTCGAGAAGGGATTCAACCTCGCTAGAGCGGATTGCGAGTACAGGGCACCGCTACCTCCCCGTCTAGCACGGCAAATGTAATACCAATTTCGCAGCGTCATGACGACGCATAATTCATTATACTAAGGTAACAAAAAAAACGCAAGTGTTGTTCGTGGACAGTTTGATTCCATATTTATCAAATGAAGCAAAGCATCATCTTTAACATTCGTTTTTCACCTATTTATTTTCTTCGGCAATCTTGAGAGCTTGCTCTCTTTTCAATGTTTTCTTTCTATTCCTTAGCTCTTTAAAAAAAGAAGTCAATATCCAGCCGCACTCTTCCCCTAATACACCGCTTGTTACATCACATTGATGGTTGAAGCGTTCATCTCGAAGTAAATCCATGAATGTCCCTGCACAGCCAGCCTTTGGATCATGCGCTCCAAAAACAACCCTTCTCACCCTTGATTGCAAAATGGCACCGGCACACATAGGACAGGGTTCCAGCGTTACATATAATGTCGCATTTTCAAGACGCCAACTGCCAAGAACATTGCAAGCCTCATTGATTGCAAGCAGCTCCGCATGTGCCGTTGCATTCTGTTCCGTTTCCCTCAGGTTATGCCCCGTCGAAATAACTTGATCATCTATTACGATTAAAGCGCCAATCGGCACTTCATTCAACATCTGAGCCTTTTTTGCTTCCTTTAAGGCTAAATTCATGTAATAAACATCATCCTTCATAAAAAAACCCCCTCATATTAAGTAGGAGTAAACAGACAAATATAAGACAAAATAAAGGTCATACTACTTATTCTAATGAATAGTAACGCATGCGGCATATGTGCTGCAAGTAAATTCTCACAATACAGGAGGTTATACCATGAATCGACCTGAATCGACCTCTTTTGCATTGCTTATCATTGATATGATCAATGATTTTGATTTCAACCACGGGAATATGCTCCTTGAACATACAAGGCTTATCGTCGATCCGATTTTGAAATTAAAAAAGCAAATGAAAGAAAAAGGTTTTCCAATCATTTATATCAATGATCATTATGATTTATGGCAGGCTGACTTCGATAAAATTATTGATAGATGTAAAAATGAAGGAAATGCCTCATTAATCGAAAGGATAAAACCTCAACAGGATGATTTCTTTCTCATCAAGCCGAAGCATTCTGCATTTTATGGGACGGCACTCAATACGCTACTTAAACGATTAAACGTGGAAACTCTAATCATTACTGGCATAGCTGGAAACATCTGTGTGCTATTCACGGCCAATGATGCCTATATGCGGGAATTTAAATTATGGATACCGAAGGATTGCATCGCTTCTGCATCCAAGGAAGATAATCATTATGCATTAAAGATGATGAACCATGTTCTCAAGGCATCCATTAAAAAAGGTGAAGACACTTAAGCGTTCAATTGAACAAGGCACAACCTACATCCCTCCCCATTCAACACTCTTTCATTCTCTTTCTTTAGCAACCTGACAAAAATGTCACTTAAGTCCCAAGTCTGTGATACAATATCTCTTGGCGAAAAACCTAATAAACCGGGAGTTTCAGCTTGATACCTCATGAAGGAGGACAGATTGGATGAAATCCACCCCATTTATCACTGTCGAAGGTCCAATCGGCGTGGGAAAAACATCACTTGCAAAAGTTATCGCAGATCATTTTCAAATTTCATTATTGAAGGAAATTGTCGATGAAAATCCATTTCTCGGGAAATTCTATAAAGATATTGATGAGTGGAGCTTTCAAACAGAAATGTTTTTTCTGTGTAACCGTTATAAGCAATTGGAAGATATCGAAAAAAAATATCTTACTAATGACCAAGCCGTGGTGGCTGATTACCATATATTCAAGAACTTGATATTTGCTGAACGAACGTTAAAGAACGAACAATACAATAAATACCTTGAAATATTCAATATTTTAACAAGGGATATGCCTAAACCTAATATGGTGATTTATTTAAACGCAAGTTTAGATACACTTCTCTCCCGAATCGGTAAAAGAGGTCGTGAATTCGAAAAAAATATATCTTCCATTTATTTAGAGCAGTTATCCGCAGATTATCGAACATTCATGGAAGCATTTGAGAAACAGCACCCTGACATTCCCGTTCTTACATTCAACGGAGATGAACTGGATTTCGTCGGGAACAAGGATGATTTGAAAACGATAATCAGCCAAATAGAGAATGCCCTGCACAAAGGAGTAAAGTCAAATGAACTTACGAAAGAAATATAATATTCCAAACAACGCCGTCATTACGATAGCGGGGACGGTTGGCGTAGGAAAATCGACCATGACCAACGCGTTAGCCGATGCCCTTCAATTTAGGACATCCTTTGAAAAGGTTGATACGAACCCCTACCTGGATAAGTTTTACGATGATTTTAATCGTTGGAGTTTCCACCTGCAAATCTATTTCCTCGCTGAACGGTTTAAAGAGCAAAAAAAAATCTTCGAATATGGAGGAGGTTTTATCCAAGACCGTTCCATTTATGAAGACACAGGGATATTTGCAAAAATGCATTATGAAAAAGGCACGATGAATGATGTGGACTACGAAACATATACAAGTCTTTTCAACGCCATGGTAATGACGCCATACTTCCCGCACCCTGATTTACTTATCTATCTCGAAGGTTCGCTGGATGATATCCTCGACCGGATCCAAGAGCGTGGCCGTCCAATGGAGCAGCATACCCCAATAGAATATTGGCAGGAAATGCATGGCCGTTACGAAGAATGGATTGATCAATTCAACGCCTGCCCTGTCCTTCGATTAAATATAAATGAATATGACCTTATGCAGGATGAAGCAAACATCGAACCGCTTATCAAACGGATTGCCGAATATATGGAGCAAACCAAGTTGTTACGAAATGTGTAAAACAGAAAAACCACCGGTTATCCGGTGGTATTTTAATATATTAGAAAACAAAAATTCCGTTACATATCTGTAACGGAATTCATCGATATCCAATTTATGCGCTGTGGTTATTAATAAGTTATGGAGGAGGTAGAGGGATTCGAACCCCCGCGGGATTTGACTCCCCTGTCGGTTTTCAAGACCGATCCCTTCAGCCGAACTTGGGTATACCTCCGTATCAACATTTATTATATTACATGGATTTAAAATTAAAGTCAAGCCCTCTATAAAGTTTTTTAAAATAATTTTCAAACTTAGATAAAAAGGAGAATCAGCCTCTTTAATCGGAAGCTGATTCCTTTTGACTTACGGTTTAATGACTTCCGCACCGCGCATATATGGACGTAATACTTCAGGAATGATAACACTGCCATCTTCCTGCTGATAATTTTCCAAAAGGGCTGCGACTGTACGTCCGATTGCCAAACCTGATCCATTTAGAGTATGGACGTGTTCCGGTTTACCTTTTGCATCACGTCTGAAGCGGATATTGGCCCGTCTAGCCTGGAATGCTTCAAAGTTACTGCAAGAAGAAATTTCGCGGTACGTTCCATAACTCGGGATCCAAACCTCGATATCATACTTTTTAGCAGCAGTGAAACCAAGATCTCCCGTACACATGCTTAGCACTCGGTATGGAAGACCTAGCAATTGAAGGACCTTTTCCGCATGACCTGTAAGGTTTTCCAATTCTGCATAAGAATCTTCCGGCTTCACGAACTTCACTAATTCAACTTTATTGAACTGGTGCTGACGAATTAACCCGCGTGTATCACGACCAGCAGATCCTGCCTCTGAACGGAATGAAGCGCTGTATGCCGCATAGCTTATCGGTAGATCGTCCGTGCTCATGATTTCATCACGATGGAAGTTTGTCACCGGGACTTCAGCTGTAGGAATCAAGAAGTAATCGTCACTTTCAATACGGAAAGCATCCTCTTCGAATTTTGGCAATTGACCTGTGCCAGTCATGCTTGCACGGTTCACCATATATGGTGGCAGCATTTCTTCATATCCGTGTTCCTCAACATGAAGGTCTAACATAAAGCTAATTAAAGCACGCTCTAATCGAGCACCAAGACCCCTATAAAATACAAATCGGCTTCCGGTCACTTTTGCTGCCCGTTCAAAATCCAGGATGCCTAGATCTCCAGCAACATCCCAGTGCGGTTTCGGTTCGAACTTGAATTCCGGTAACTCTCCCCATTTACGGATTTCGACATTATCGTCTTCCGTCTCACCAACAGGCACACTTTCATGCGGAATATTCGGAATGGAAAGAAGTAATGTTTCTAACTGGGCTTCCACTTCACGAAGTTCATCATCGAATCCTTTGATACGGTCACCAACTTCACGCATTTCAGCAATCAACTGATCTGCATCTTTTTTCTCCCGTTTCAATACCGCCACTTGCTGTGAAACTTCATTTCTTTGGCTTTTCAACTTTTCCGTATCAGCAATCAAAGTCCGACGCTTTACATCCAGTTCCTCGAATTTACCTAAATCGGTTAAATCTTCTCCTCTAAATTGCAATACACGCTTCACTTCTTCAAAATTATTTCTTACATATTTCAAATCCAACATTTTCAGTTCCTCCTTAATATTTTGATGATTTATCAAAGAACGCAAAAAACTCCCGTCCCCTGAAGAAGGGACGAGAGTTAACCCGCGTTGCCACCCTAGTTGAAGGCCTACAAAAAGCGCCTACCACTTATCACGATAACGGCTTTTAACCGAAAGTATTTACTGACCCAAAAGGCTTTCCATACTCTGCTCCAGGAGGGATTCACAAAACTCTCACACCGATTTCCACCAGCCATCGGCTCTCTATAGAAAGAAATACTTGTTACTATTTCCTGTCATTGCTTTCTTATATAATCAGATTGTTTTCCATAATGTACTATAATTTTATACATTTCGCAACCGTTTTATACGCGAAACTTAAAACCAGCCTTTAACAGTAGAAGCTACACTGCTCCATACGTCACCAAAGAATCCGCCAACCGCTCGCATTGATAATACGAACCAGTTTGCCTTTTCAACAGATTCGGCAGCTACGACGTTAACCTTAACTGGATCTCCGTTAATGTACCCGTAATCTTCTCCTTTTTTAGGAGTGACTGTGATGTAACCTAGCTTCTCACCTTTTTTGATTGGTGCAGTAATCTTACCATCATCATTCAATTTATTTTTATCGATCACTAAATCTGTTTTATAGTTATCTTTCTCACCATTTTCAACAAGTAGCTCGATTGCCTTTTCAGATTGAATCTTAACGTTTTTTTCCTTGCCTTTTACTACTGAAAGTGTTTCTTTCCCTTTCACCTGGTAATTGGCTGGAAGTGCTTTTTCCTTTTTAAAGGTCGCATAAGCATAGTTCATAAGCTTAGTGCTATCTGCAAAACGTTCGTTTTTATTAGTGGACTTCATAACCACCGTAATATAGCGCTGACCGTCCTGGATAACCGTCCCTGTATGTCCATAACCGGCAAAGTCGGTAGATCCCGTTTTCAGTCCATCTACGCCTTTATATTCAAATATCAGACCTGGCAGCATCCAGTTGAAGTTCGGATATTCTTTTCCATCACGGAACTTCAATTTAGGAATGCTGGCGATTTTTAACACTTCCGGATAATCGTTTATTAAACGATAAGCAAGAAGAGCAGTATCTTTTGCTGTCATGATATTTTCATCATCTGCACTACCGGAAGGATATTGCCCTAATAAATCGGAGTTATTCAAACCGCTGGCATTAACGAATTTATGGTGTTTCAAGCCTAATTCCTTTGCTTTTTCGTTCATTAACTTAACGAAACTCTTTTCACTTCCGGAAACTAGCTGTGCTAAAGCTACTGTTGCCGCATTTCCAGAATAGACGGCCATAGCTTGATATAGTTCCTTAACTGTATAATCTTCACCTTCTGTTAACCCAACATTCGACAAATTAGGTGCTTTTGAAAGGTCATGTACGTATTTATTTATTTTAACTTTTTGATCCCAACTGATTTTCCCATTTTCAATTGACTCCATTATGATGTACTCGGTCATCATTTTTGACATGGATGCAATCCCTAATACTTTATCGGCATTTTTTTCATACACGATTTGTCCTGTTTCACCATCAATGATGATGGCTGCCTCTGCTTTTAAACCTAAATTATCAGATTCAGCAACAGCTTCCCCCGGTTGATAGGCAAATTGCGACATAACAAGAACTAAAACAAAAGTGAAAATGAGGGTCATCTTGCTGATTTTTTTCAATTTCCAATACCTCCAACTTTTAAGCTAATCTCTATAACAAAGAAGAAACTTTATGTAATTCCCTTGACACCTTGTCTAGTTTATCACAGAAAAAATAAAAAAAATAGACAGAGTAATCGCAGACTCTGTCTATTTTAACAATAAATTTTAATGACGATTATATGTTAAATTCATTACATTGAGTAGTTCGGTGCTTCTTTTGTAATTTGGACATCATGAGGATGGCTCTCCCTTAATCCGGCACCGGTCATTTTGACAAATTGAGAGTTTTCTCTCAACTCTTCCAGTGTGGCTGTACCGCAATATCCCATACCTGAACGAATGCCGCCAATCAGTTGGAAAATGGTATCTGAAAGAGGTCCTTTGTATGGAAGGCGCCCTTCGATGCCTTCCGGTACGAATTTCTTGTTATCTTCTTGGAAGTAACGATCTTTAGATCCCTTTTCCATTGCAGCAACAGAACCCATACCCCGATATACTTTAAAACGGCGACCTTGGAAAATTTCCGTTTCGCCTGGGCTTTCAGTTACACCTGCAAGCATACTACCAAGCATTACTGCATGTCCGCCTGCAGCTAGGGCTTTGACGATATCACCAGAGTATTTAATTCCGCCATCAGCGATAATCGTTTTACCATGTTTTCTTGCTTCTGTCGCACAATCGAAGACTGCCGTGATTTGTGGAACACCTACACCAGCTACAACCCTTGTTGTACAGATTGACCCTGGTCCGATTCCCACTTTCACTACATCAGCCCCCGCTTCAATCAATGCTTTCGTGCCTTCAGCTGTTGCCACATTACCAGCAATGATTGTCAATTCAGGATATGTCCCGCGGATTTCCTTTACCATTTCAAGGACGCCTTCTGAATGACCGTGAGCAGTATCAAGTACAATTGCATCGACATGGGACTTAACTAGCATTTCTACACGCTTCATTGTATCCTTAGTCACGCCGACTGCAGCACCTGCAAGTAATCTTCCTTGCTTATCTTTCGCCGAATTCGGGAACTCAATGACTTTCTCGATATCCTTGATCGTAATAAGTCCTTTAAGAACTCCATTATCGTCTACAAGGGGAAGCTTTTCAATTTTGTATTTTTGAAGAATCTTCTCTGCTTGTTCCAAGTTAGTTCCCACTGGCGCTGTGACCAGATTCTCTACAGTCATGACACTGGAAATCTTCAAGGAAAAATCGGAAATAAATCGCAAATCACGGTTTGTAATGATACCCACAAGTTTTTGATCCTCTATATTGTTGACTACAGGAACACCCGAAATGCGATATTTACCCATTAAATGCTCTGCATCAAATACCTGGTGATCCGGCGTTAAGAAAAATGGATCGGTAATTACACCGCTTTCTGAACGTTTTACTTTATCCACCAGTTCAGCTTGTGCTTCAATAGACATATTTTTATGAATGATACCTAATCCGCCTTGACGAGCCATGGCAATTGCCATCTCAGCTTCTGTCACGGTATCCATTCCTGCGCTGATGATAGGAAGGTTGAGCTTTAAGTTTTCAGCTAAGTTGACTTGAAGGTTAACATCTTTCGGTAAAACCTCTGATTTCGCTGGAATTAATAGGACATCATCAAAGGTTAAACCTTCTTTTGCAAATTTATTTTCCCACATTATTTTCCCCTCCTGCTTAAAAATATTATTTGTAGGTTATCAATAGGACATACTACTGTCAAGAAGAGAAATAAAAGTTTGATTATTCTATTAATTTGGAGGATAGCTGCAATGCCTGAAAACAATGATAATTTCGATAAATATACACCTTTTTTTTCCGCATCTTCCTCACAACTTTTTTTACAAAAATGTTACACGCATGAAAAAATAGCAGAAGCGGAAATAAAAAGTTACGATAATTGTTATCCATTTATTTACCATCTTGAACACGCTAAAACTTATTATAATCAGGCTGCCATTGCACCACTTTCCATACAACCAATCCTAACATTTTATGGATTCGCCCAATTGTTAAAGGCTTGTCTGCTCACGATTGATCCTAACTATCCGGAATCAACTTCAATGCTTGCCCATGGGGTAACTACGAGAAAAAAGAAAAAACAACAATATGAATTTTTAAAGGACGAAGTGAAAACGCAAAAGAATGGACTTTTCACCTGCATTGCCGAGAAGTTATTTCATATCAAACATCTGGAAGGTGAAAAATTTTCCATGGGAACACTATTGAAGGAAATCCCAGACATGACAAACTTTACATTGTCGATTTCCAAGAAAAATTTCGTCGCCATGTTACCCTCTTCGAATGGTTTTCAATTACCCTCAGCCGTATTGGATAGCTATCAAATGTCCAGCAGTCGATTGGAAGAGTTTTTGAAAGCTAAAACGAATCAAGTTAACAGTATTTCAGAAGCTTCTGGGACACTGCATTTAAAAACAGATGGCATTCCAATTCATAATGCCACTTCCCCCATACGGTATAATTTGGAAGAAGGACAGTTCATGCTATCACTAAATAAAGATTCGTCAGCTTTTTCATTACCTGAACTTTTGATCCATTATTTGATTTCTTATAATCTTAGCATAATAGCTCGTTATGAAACAGAATGGTGGGCAGAGCTGCTGAAAACCATGCCTAATGACGATTACCCTTGCATTGTACAATTCCTTAAAATAAGCCAAGCTAAGGTGCCATTCTTAATATTTGAATGGATTAAGTCCGAGAGGTTCCACTTTTGATCCTTCCAACAACCAATTGGTGAATTGATCTGTTCCGAAACGACGAAAAAAGACCAGCCGGATGGCTGATCTTTTAAATGGCTTGGCGGCGTCCTACTCTCACAGGGGGAAACCCCCAACTACCATCGGCGCTGAAGAGCTTAACTGCCGTGTTCGGAATGGGAACGGGTGTGACCTCTTCGCTATCGCCACCAAACATATCAGGAACGTTGTTCCTTCAAAACTAGATAATAAGAAGGTATTTCATTTTTTTAAAGCGTTGGTTAAGTCCTCGATCTATTAGTATCAGTCAGCTCCACATGTCGCCACGCTTCCACCTCTGACCTATCAACCTGATCATCTTTCAGGGATCTTACTAGCTTGCGCCATGGGAAATCTCATCTTGAGGGGGGCTTCATGCTTAGATGCTTTCAGCACTTATCCCGTCCGCACGTAGCTACCCAGCTATGCCTTTGGCAAGACAACTGGTACACCAGCGGTGCGTCCATCCCGGTCCTCTCGTACTAAGGACAGCTCCTCTCAAATTTCCTGCGCCCGCGACGGATAGGGACCGAACTGTCTCACGACGTTCTGAACCCAGCTCGCGTACCGCTTTAATGGGCGAACAGCCCAACCCTTGGGACCGACTACAGCCCCAGGATGCGATGAGCCGACATCGAGGTGCCAAACCTCCCCGTCGATGTGGACTCTTGGGGGAGATAAGCCTGTTATCCCCGGGGTAGCTTTTATCCGTTGAGCGATGGCCCTTCCATGCGGAACCACCGGATCACTAAGCCCGACTTTCGTCCCTGCTCGACTTGTAGGTCTCGCAGTCAAGCTCCCTTGTGCCTTTACACTCTACGAATGATTTCCAACCATTCTGAGGGAACCTTTGGGCGCCTCCGTTACTCTTTAGGAGGCGACCGCCCCAGTCAAACTGCCCACCTGACACTGTCTCCCACCCCGATAAGGGGCGCGGGTTAGAATTTCAATACAGCCAGGGTAGTATCCCACCAACGCCTCCACCGAAGCTAGCGCTCCGGCTTCTCAGGCTCCTACCTATCCTGTACAAGCTGTACCAAAATTCAATATCAGGCTGCAGTAAAGCTCCACGGGGTCTTTCCGTCCTGTCGCGGGTAACCTGCATCTTCACAGGTACTATAATTTCACCGAGTCTCTCGTTGAGACAGTGCCCAGATCGTTACACCTTTCGTGCGGGTCGGAACTTACCCGACAAGGAATTTCGCTACCTTAGGACCGTTATAGTTACGGCCGCCGTTTACTGGGGCTTCGGTTCAAAGCTTCGCTTGCGCTAACCTCTCCCCTTAACCTTCCAGCACCGGGCAGGTGTCAGCCCCTATACTTCGCCTTGCGGCTTCGCAGAGACCTGTGTTTTTGCTAAACAGTCGCCTGGGCCTATTCACTGCGGCTTTTCTGGGCTATTCACCCTAAAAAGCACCCCTTCTCCCGAAGTTACGGGGTCATTTTGCCGAGTTCCTTAACGAGAGTTCTCTCGCACACCTTAGGATTCTCTCCTCGCCTACCTGTGTCGGTTTGCGGTACGGGCACCTTACATCTCACTAGAGGCTTTTCTTGGCAGCGTGGAATCAGGAACTTCGGTACTATATTTCCCTCGCCATCACAGCTCCGCCTTAATGGAAACGGGATTTGCCTCGTTTCCGGCCTAACTGCTTGGACGCGCATATCCAACAGCGCGCTTACCCTATCCTTCTGCGTCCCCCCATCGTTCAAACGATGTATAGGTGGTACAGGAATATCAACCTGTTGTCCATCGCCTACGCCTTTCGGCCTCGGCTTAGGTCCCGACTAACCCTGAGCGGACGAGCCTTCCTCAGGAAACCTTAGGCATTCGGTGGAAGGGATTCTCACCCTTCTTTCGCTACTCATACCGGCATTCTCACTTCTAAGCGCTCCACCAGTCCTTCCGGTCTGACTTCAACGCCCTTAGAACGCTCTCCTACCATCGACACCATACGGTGTCAATCCACAGCTTCGGTGATACGTTTAGCCCCGGTACATTTTCGGCGCGGAGTCACTCGACCAGTGAGCTATTACGCACTCTTTAAATGGTGGCTGCTTCTGAGCCAACATCCTGGTTGTCTAAGCAACTCCACATCCTTTTCCACTTAACGTATACTTTGGGACCTTAGCTGGTGGTCTGGGCTGTTTCCCTTTCGACTACGGATCTTATCACTCGCAGTCTGACTCCCAAGAATAAGTATTTGGCATTCGGAGTTTGACTGAATTCGGTAACCCGTTGGGGGCCCCTAGTCCAATCAGTGCTCTACCTCCAATACTCTCATCTTGAGGCTAGCCCTAAAGCTATTTCGGAGAGAACCAGCTATCTCCAGGTTCGATTGGAATTTCTC